>JBFGHF010000164.1:0-7722 GCA_041578355.1 Acidobacteriota bacterium | reverse complement strand
TCCACGGGGCGTCGTTGTGGGACCGTCGCCGGACGACGCCTGCAGTCCAGCTTGGGCCGAATCCGCACTGAGCCGCGCGCGTCAGCAAGCGCACGGGGAGACGCTAAACACGGTCGGTTCCTGGACAAACTCCCGCTGCGTCTTGTCCGCATTCTCACGAACGCCGCGCTGTCAGGTGTGCTCGCCCCGCATGATCGGTGATTTGGGCAACACGCCCCGCTGAACAAAGCCTTCCCTCCAACACTCGACCGTCGTCTTTTTGGTATCCTTCTGCGGTGGTGTCGACTCGTACATTGTTGGCCTGCTTGATTGCCTGGCTGCTTCCCGGCGGGGGACATCTGTTTTTGGCGAAATGGAAGCGCGGCTTGATCTTCCTGGTCAGCGTCTCGATTCTCTTCGCCGTCGGCCTTTTCATGAACGGCCGGCTCTTCGGCCTCACGCCCGGCTTCTTCGGGCTACTCAAATTCGTGGCGGGCATCGCCACGGGCCTCTTCTACCTGGTCGGGAGGGGAATGGGTATGGGCGTCGGAGACATTACCGCCTACGGCTACGAGTACGGCAACACCTTTCTCTACACAGCCGGTCTGCTCAACATGCTTCTGGTCGTGGACGCCTTCGACATCGCGGAGGGAAGAAAACAGTGAATCACTTCGTGATGCTGGTGATTCTCTCGCTCGCGGTCGCCACCGTCTTCGCCCTGATCAGCAAGGAGACACGCCAGGAACAGCTGCGCTATTTCCTCACTCTCCTCCTCTACATGGTCGTAGGCTCCTTTGTAGGAGCGTGGGTGATGTCCGCGATTCCCTGGTAGAACGCCGAGCCCGGTCATGAAGTGGATTTTCCACTGGGGTCCCGCCGTTTTCATTGCCGGGATCATCTTCTGGCTTTCACACAAATCGAATCCCCCAGGCGCCGGCTTGGCCCCCGATTGGTTGGGTCATTTCGGGATTTTCTTCCTGCTCGGGGCCGCCTTGGCTTGGGGCGAGAGCCGCGCTTGGACGAGGGCCATCACTGGCGTAGGCGCAACAAAGGTGTGGCTGCTGACGACCGGCTACGGCCTCTTCGACGAGATCCACCAATCCCTGATCCCCGGCCGCGACCCCAATCCCGTCGATCTGCTGGTCGACAGTGTGGGGGGACTGGCGGCAGCGCTGTTTTTCAAGTGGCTGTCGAAGAGGTAGGAAGTGTCGACGGTTTGAAGGGCTTCCGGTGAGGCGGTTGGTCGATTACGATTACCAACCTACGAACCTACAGACCCACAAACCCACAGACCCACGGACCCACAGACCCACAGACCCACAAACCCACGGACCCACAGACCCACAAACCTACAAACCTACAAACCCACACTTAGCCGTTCGGGCACTCTCCCTTCACCCTTGGCCCGCCAAAACAGAGGAAGAAGGATGAACATCGCGAACGAGCAAGTGAGAGATGAGAGATGAGAAATGAGAACTGTTAAAAGTCTCACGGACCCACAGACCCACGGACCCACAGACCCACAAACCGCTATACTGCCTTCCGCACACCATGCCCGACGACAAGCTCGAACGCTACAAGAAAAAGCGCGACTTCGAAGGGACGCCGGAGCCCGCCGGCGAAGTGACCGAAACTGCTGCGCATCGCTTCGTGGTCCAGAAGCACGCAGCCCGCAGGCTTCATTACGATCTGCGCCTGGAAATGGAGGGGGTGCTCCGTTCCTGGGCGATTCCCCGCGGACCCTCCCTGGACCCCGAGGAAAAGCGATTGGCGGTCAACACCGAGGACCATCCGCTCGAATACCTCGAGTTCGAGGGCGTCATCCCCGAGGGTCACTACGGCGCCGGAAACATGATCGTTTGGGACCGGGGCACCTACGAATGCCGGGGCGCCGAGACCGATCCGGTGAAAGCTTGGCACAAAGGGACGATCGACCTGCGGCTGCACGGGGAGAAGCTCAAAGGCTATTGGCTGCTGGTGAAACTGAAGGGCAAGGACGAAGCCGACAACTGGCTCTTCTTTAAGAAGCCCGACCAGTATGCCGACTCGGGTCGCGATATCACCGAGGAGCTTCCTGAATCCGTCCTGTCCGGCCTGGACGTCAGCGAACTGGTGGAAGGCGAGCAGGTGCGCTGGGCCAGCCGAGTCGAGCGCCTTTTGGAAGAGTTGCAGATCGAACCTTCGCCAATCGAGGAAACCGTGGCTCCGATGTTGGCCACACTGGTCACTCGGGTGCCTTCGGGGTCTGGTTGGCTCTTCGAGCTCAAGTACGACGGCATCAGGGCTCTGGCCGAAAAAAAAACGGCAATTTCCGGATCTACTCCCGCAATCTCAAGCCTCTAGACCCCCAGTTTCCGGATGTCGTTGAGGAACTGAAGCGGATCCCCGCCGACGAATTCCTGCTCGACGGCGAAATCGCCGCCATGGACGAGCAGGGCCGGTCGTGCTTCCAGTTGCTGCAGGCCCGGATCAACCGGCGCAGCCCCGCCACTCTTCGCCAGGCGATCGAACGAGTCCCGGTCTGCTTCATGGTTTTCGACGTATTGGCATGCAACGGTTTCGACTTGCGGGGAGTGACCCTCCAGGAGCGAAAGAGAATCCTCGAGGCTCTCCTCCCCGAAAGCCCATTGATCCGCAACGTGGAAACCCTGAGCGAGCGAGGTCAGGAGTTCTTCGACCTGGTCAGCGCACAGAATCTCGAAGGAATCGTGGCCAAGCAGGCCAACAGCACCTACCAGAGCCGGCGCACTCGCAGCTGGCTCAAGGTCAAATCGTCGCGCACCGAGAACTTCGTGATCGGCGGTTTCACCAACCCCTCGGGAAGCCGCCGCTATTTCGGCGCCCTGCTCCTGGGTCTGTTCAACGGCAATCAGCTCGTCTATGTCGGCCGCGTGGGTACCGGATTCAATTCGAGGACGATGCAACAGGTCCTCGACGAACTCGAAAAAAGGGAGATCGAGAGCTCTCCTTTTCAGGCCATCCCCAAAGAGGTGGCCGATTCACGCTGGGTGAAGCCGCAACTGGTGTGCGAGGTGGAATTCAATGAATGGACCCGGGACGGTATCCTTCGCGCGCCCAGTTTCTCGGGGCTGCGGCCGGGGATCGAAGCGGCCGATTGCCTGTTGGAATTGCCCGAAGATGTGAGCGAAGCCGACGAGGACGACGAGCTGGCGGGCTTTCCCTTTCTTTCCAACCTGGACAAGGTCTTCTGGCCCGAACAGGGCTACACCAAGAAAGACCTCATCACCTACTACTACCGGATCTCACCCGCCATTCTGCCCTACCTGCGCAACCGGCCCATGAACCTGGAGCGCTACCCCGACGGGTACCAGGGGAAGAGCTTCTACCAGAAAGATACGCCGGACTTTTTTCCCGATTGGATTCGAACCGTCGAGGTGCGCTCGGATTCCAAGGAGAAGCCGATCCGCTATACGGTCTGCGACGACCGAGATACGCTCGTCTACCTGGCCAATCTGGCCTGCATCCCGCTTCATCCCTGGAGCAGCCAAATCGAAACCCTGGAGTGTCCGGATTTCGCCATCATCGACCTCGACCCCGATCCTTCGGTTCCCTTCCCCACCGTCTGCCGCTTCGCCAACAAGGTGCGGCAGGTATTGGACCAGCTCGGTTTGGTGAGCTTCCCCAAGACGTCCGGATCGAAGGGGATCCACGTCCTGGTGCCTCTGGAGCCGCGCTACGACTACGCGATGGTGCGCGGCTTTTCTGAGATCGTGGCCCGGCTGTCGGTCCACGGAATGCAGGAGATCGCCACCTTCGACCGAAGCATGAAGGCCCGCAAAGGCAAGATCTACGTCGATTTTCTGCAGAACGGGATGGGGAAGACCATCGTCAGCCCCTACTGCGTTCGCCCCCGCCCCGCCGCACCCGTGGCCACTCCGCTGGAGTGGGGCGAGGTGGGCCCGGGAATTCGCCCCGAGGCCTTTCACATCAAGAACATCCTGCGCAGGCTGGAAAGAAAAGGCGACCCTTTCGAAAAACTTCTTCAGACCCGTCAAGAACTTGAGCCAGCCCTCCGGAATCTGGAGAATGTAGTCGGGCAGAATCATGGTTCCGACTGATATCCGAACGCTCGAGTTGAAACAGCTGACCGATTTTCGCGAGCGCCTGGAGCAAAGGCCGTTCCGGCATCATCCCCTGTTGTCGAGCGGTCACCTCCAAACGATCCTCTCGCCCTACTTGAACCGCCAGTTCCCCTGGGGTTGGGAACATTCTCGGCAGGAGAGGCTTGCCTTGGGCGACGGGACGCGGATGCGGATCGTCGTGGTGGAGCGGGCGCCTCGAGCTCCGACGCTGGTTGCCGTTCACGGGATGGCCGGGTCCTCCGACTCGATCTACATGCAGGCACTGTCCCACAAGGCCTATCGCGAAGGCTGGAACGCAGTGCTGCTCAATCTCTACGACTGGAATGTGAAAGCCCGGCCACCGCGAATCCTCCACTGCGGCTCCAGCCCTCAAGTGGGAGACGCCGTCGCCAAGATCGCCGGGCGCTTTTGCGGGCCTCTCCTGATGGTGGGCGTTTCGATGGGTGGCAACATCGTGCTCAAGCTCTTGGGCGAATGGGGGAGCGGTCACCCACCGGCCGTCGCGGCGGCCGTGGCCATCTCGCCCCTTTGCGACATCCCCCTTTCCTGGCCTCGGACGGAAATCGCCAGCAACACCTTCTATCGCCTCTACTTCGTGCGGGTGCTCAAGGATCTGGTCCTGCAGCGGTCGGATTACTTCGCGCCTTTCATCGACCTGGACGCCCTCAACCGGGTCAAGACGATCCGCGAATTCGACGAGCGCTTCACCGCGCCGCTGTGCGGCTTTCGTGACGCTCTCGACTACTATCGGCGATGCAGCGCGGCTCCCTTGCTCAAGAACATCCGGGTCCCCACCTTGATTCTCCATTCCAAGGACGATCCTCTGATTCCCTGGGAGCCGCTGACGGGCGATGAAGTGTCGGGCAATTCCCTGCTGCTAACCCATCTGACCCGACACGGAGGCCACGTCGGGTTCATCCAAAGCCAGAGCCAGGATATCGACCGCTCCTGGGCCGAGAACCGCTGCATCGACTTCTTTCGGTTTGCCCTTGGCGCCCGCGACCCTCAGGCCACAGGACCCGACGCGCCGGCGCGGGAATCGCGTCACTAGCCGCCGTTCGTCCCCCCGCCGGCGCCGGCGAGAAAATCATTTTTGAAACAAATGCGCCGCCACCCAGCCGGCGATGAGGAGGATTCCCAGCATGAGCCAATTCTGATCGTGCCCGTAGCTGATCGTCGGGTAGTGGTTGCTGAGCATGATGAATACCAGGGGAATGACAAGGTAGCTGTTGTGCCGGGAGCGCGTCGGCCCGATGCTCTCCAGCCGCGGATCGGGTCGCTTGCCTTCTCCCGCGAGGGCTATCAACCGCCGTTGCGCGGGGAGGATCCTCACCCAGACGTTGGCCGCCATGATGGTGCCCAGCAAGGCGCCTACATGGATGAACACCGCACGCGGGCTCTGCACGTGATTCAGTCCATAGGTCAAGGCGCCGATCAGCAGCCATCCGGTCCCGGCGAAGAGCCAGCTCCGATCAGCCAGCCGAGACCGAGCCAGGAGATCGTAGACCAGCCACCCGGCCACCAGAGCGAAGACGCCGAGCGCCGCCGCCAGCCCATAGTCCATCCCCGGTTCGACCAGCAGCCCCCCCATGTAGTAGGTCAGAAATATCAGCACCACCCCCGACAACCAAGTCGTGGCCGCTTCCCATTTGAACCAGTGCAAAACACGAGGACTCTCCCGCAGTCGGCGGTGTTTCCTTACCTGGTAGAAACCGCCTCCATGGACCATCCAAACATTGCCGAGAACGTTTTCCGGGTCGGAGGAATCTCGCTCCAGGCTGTCTTCGAAGAAGTTGAAGAGGTAGGTTTGGCCGATCCAAAGGATCACGGCGAAGACATGAATCCAGCGAGTAACCGCCTTGAGCCATTCGAATAGGTCGTCGCCTGTCACGGCGTTGAGATAGCACAGGAGTCTGACGGCGCGGCTGGCCGCTCGACGCTGGCCGCTGGCGTTTTGGCCGCTTACTGCCGGCCGCTTGCCGCTTGCGCTAACTGCTCCGCCCCGCCGCTTGAGCTCTGGCGGCTTTCGGTTGTCTGACGCGCGCTCTATACTCGTGAGGCTTTCGGGTGGTGCAGTGTTCGCGAGGATCCGGGCCGAAGCGTCGCGGGAATCTGTCTTGGTTCTCACGAACCAAGCTCTGTCAGGGTCGTCGCCCCTGCGATACTGAAAAAGTGGCTAGCGGCTAGCGCAAGCGGTGAGCGGTAAGCAGCAAGCGGCAAGCGGTAAGCGATCATGATCGGCTGGCTCTCCATCATTCCCCCCATCGTCGCCATCGGTTTGGCGATTCGGACCAAGCAGGTCTACTTCTCGCTGGGCCTTTACATCTGGCTGGGGTGGACGATCCTCAACGGTTGGAATCCCGTCGCCGGGTTGATCGAGTCGGTGGATGTCTTCGTGGCCTCCGCCACTTCGCCGGGCAACGCCCGCACCCTGCTCTTCAGCGCCCTGATCGGGGCGATGATCACCTACACGCAGGTTTCCGGTGGAATGGAGGGTTTCATCCGTTGGGTGGAGCGCTGGGGCCTGGCCCGCACCCGGCGGTCGGTGGGATTGTTGACGACCGCGGTCAGCATGTCGGTGTTCCTGGAGTCCAACTTCGGTCTGCTGGTGGCGGGATCGGTGGCGCGTCCCCTCTACGACCGCTGCCGGATCTCGCGCGAAAAGCTGGCCTACGTCATCGACGCCACTTGCGCTCCCAAGTGCATCCTCATCCCGCTCAACGCCTGGGGCGCCTACATCATCGGTTTGCTGGCGGCGCAAGACGTCGCCAACCCGGTCAATCTCCTGATCTCGGCCCTTCCAATGAACTTCTACGCCATCGTGGCCATACTGCTGGCCGTGACGGTGGTGATCACAGGATGGAATCTCGGCCCGATGGCCGAGGCCGAAAAGCGCGTCGCCGAAGAAGGGAAGCTGCTGCGCGAGGGAGCTGTACCGATGGTATCGGCCGAAGTCTCAGCCATCCAGCCGAAGGAAGGGACCCCGCCACGGGCCTTCAACATGGTGGGGCCGATCGCAACCATGGTGGCGATGGTTCCCGTCGTGCTCTGGATCACTGGCGAGGGAAACCTGATGCAGGGCGACGGCTCCAAAGCGGTCCTCTGGGGAGTCATCACCGGGCTTTTGGTGGCCGCCATCGCCTACCGGCTGCAGGGGATCATGAAACTTCCGGAATTGAGTCAGAATCTGATCACGGGCGTGCAGGGACTGGTTCCCCTGGTCATCGTCCTGGCTCTGGCGTTCGCCATCGGCCAGACCACCCGGGCCTTGGGCACCGGCGAGTTCCTGGCCCAGGCCGCCCAGGCCACCATCCACCCCGGGTTCATCCCCGCCATCATCTTCCTGCTGGCCTGCTTCATCGCTTTCTCGACCGGAACCTCCTGGGGCACTTTCGCCATCATGATCCCCATCGTGATCCCCATGATCGAAGTGCTGGGGCTCAACCCCGGACTGACTCTCGGCGCCGCCCTGGGCGGAGGGATCTTCGGCGACCACTGCTCGCCCATCTCCGACAGCACCATCGTCGCCTCGATGGCCTCGGCCACCGACCACATCGACCACGTCCGCACCCAACTCCCCTATGCCCTTCTGGCAGCCAGTGTGGCAATGACGCTCTTTCTTGTCTTCGGGTTCGCGCTC
>JBFGHF010000163.1:0-7758 GCA_041578355.1 Acidobacteriota bacterium | reverse complement strand
TTGGATGTCGAATCGGGAGACTTCATCAGCCTCATGGGGCCCTCGGGCTCCGGAAAAAGCACGCTGCTGAACATCATCGCGGGAATCGACCGCCCCACCGGTGGGCAATTGGTGGTCCTGGGAGAGGACGTCACCGGGTCGACCGAGGACGATTTGGCGGGATGGCGCAATGAGCACATCGGGTTTGTTTTTCAACACTTCAACCTCTTGCCCGTGTTGACGGCCTTCGAGAACGTCGAGCTGCCGCTGCTCCTCACCCCGTTGGCGAAGAAAGAGCGCCGCGAACACGTGGAGGCGGCGCTCAAACTGGTGGGCCTGGAGGATCGGATGGAACACTACCCGCGCCAGCTTTCCGGTGGACAGGAGCAACGGGTGGCCATCGCGCGTGCCATCGTGACCGACCCCACCTTCATCCTGGCCGACGAACCCACCGGAGACCTGGACGCCGAGTCGGCTCAGGAAGTCCTCAGAGTCCTCTCGGCGCTCAACCGGGATTACGGCAAGACGATCATCATGGTGACCCACGACCCCAAGGCGGCCGCCTTCGCCAAGACCAACCACTACCTCGAAAAGGGCGTCCTCCAGGATCAGACGCCGGTCGGAGGGAAGGGGATGGAGACGTCGGTGGCGGGCTGATCGGAAAGACCCGGAGATCCGAGAGCGAGGAGCGAGAGATCCGTCGGCCTGCGGCATCACATGGACGAGGCGATCGGCAGAACCCGGACCACCGACCCACTGACCTGAATCTCGCGCTTCTCATCCCGCACATCTGGTTTGGCCATTGGGGCGCTCTCCCTTCACTTTCATCAGGGCACGCGAAGCGAAGGAGGAAGCAGCAACATCGCGAACGGGCAAGTGCGAGATGAGAAACGAGAAGCGCGAATTCCCAGGGACCCACCCTCCTTCGCTCCGAAGACGGAGCTACGGCGGGCAGGCGGACCCACAGAGCCACAGACCCTCGGACCTAACCTCCCGCCCGGTACTCCACCTTGCCTCCCACGATCGTGTAGACCACCTTCGTCCCCGGAATCTCCTCCTCCGGAGCCGTCAGGATGTCGCGGTCCAGCACCGTGATGTCGGCCAGTTTGCCCACCGAGAGGCTGCCCTTGTCGTTTTCCTCGAAGGCGGCGTAGGCGTTGTTGATGGTGTAGGAGCGGAGCGCTTCCTCGCGGCTCATCCGTTCCTCGGGGAGAAAAACCGTGCCGTCGGGCAGGCGGCGCGAGACGCTGGCGTAGAAACTGGCGATGGGACTGACATCCTCCACGGGGGCGTCCGTGCCGTTGGTCACCACCGCGCCCGACTCCATCAGCGTCTTCCACAGATAGGATTCCGCTTTGGCGCGCTCCTCACCCAATCGATCAGGCACCCAGGGGGCGTCTGACGTGCAGTGAATGGCCTGCATTGAGGCGATCACTCCCAACTCGGCGAAGCGTGGCTGATCGTCGGGGTGGACGTGTTGTGCGTGCTCGATCCTCCATCGCAAGCCCGTCTTGTCGGGATGAGCTTCGAAGGCTTCCTGGAAGACGTCGAGGGTTTCCCGGTTGGCCCGGTCTCCGATGGCGTGGACGCAGAGTTGGAAGCCGTTCTCTATGGCGAGCTTGGCGGTTTCGCGGACAACAGCCACCGGAGTCGTGTTGAGCCCGCTGCTGCTGGGCAAATCCGCATAGGGTTCGAGCAGCCAGGCTCCATGCGAACCCAAAGCGCCGTCGATCGAATGCTTGATCGCGCGCACGGTCAGGCGTTTGTCGCCGTAATCGATGATCGGGTATTCCTCGGTTCTCTGGCTCAGGGCATCGTTACCGACGCGCAGCATCACCCAGAGTCGCAAAGGCAGCTTTCCCTGGTCGACCAAAGACTTGAGCAACTCGACGGTGTCGAAGGAGGAACCCGCATCCTGAAAACTGGTGATGCCCTTCGAGAGACACTCTTGCGCCGCCAATTCCACTTGCTTGACCCGCTCCGCCTGCACCTCGGACTCGGACCTTCCGGCACGGTCTTGAGCCATGGCTCTGCGCACCAAGCCCTGAGCCGTCTCACGAAAGGCCCCGATGGCGCGGCCCCGGGGATCGCGAACAATTTCTCCGCCGTCCGGGTTTTCGGTCTCGCGGTCGATGCCTGCCAGTTCCATTGCCTTGGCGTTGGCAAAGGAGGCGTGTCCGCTGGCGTGGGTGAGCAAAACCGGGTTGTCGGGTGAAACCCGGCTCAAGGAATCGTGAATCGGTAGGCCCTCGACGTTGGGGTCGGCGGGTGGATCCCACTTGTCCTGATGCCAGCCCCGCCCTACGATCCAAACCCCCGGTTGCGATTCCTGGACAGCCTGCTCCACCAAGCTGACGATCTCGTCCCAATTCTTCACCTTCATCAGATCGAGCGACATCTTCGCTTGTCCGATCCCGGTGAAATGGCCGTGGCCTTCGATGAAGCCGGGAATGGCCAGCTTGCCCTGCAAATCGATGCGTTCGGTGTCGGGGCCCTGGTAGGCCTCGATCTCGGAGTTGCTGCCCAGCGCCGCGATCCGGTCTCCTCGAACCGCCAGGGCTTCGACCTCGGGCCGGTCTTCGTCCAATGTGACGATCCGCCCGTTGACCAGAATCACATCGGCGGGTTCGGTCCCGCACCCCGTCAGCAGCACCAAGGTCAGACCAAAGAAAAAACCGAGCAACGTCAAAGAATTCTTGACCACTTCACTCCCTCCTCGCCGGCCGAAGACCCATGCTTTGAAATCCTTCGGAATGGAGAGGTTATTGACGTCTTCCCGAGATTGCAACCGCTGGACACGCATCTTCGCCTGTCACGATCGAAAAGACAGATCCCCGGGCCAAGTGAGACGGGGCAAAGCCGGCGCCGCCTGGTCTTGGTTCCCTACCAAAGGTCCGTCGAGCCCGATTACGAGACCCAGGAACCCGCCCTCCTTCGCTCCGGACGGAGCTTCGGCGGGCAGGCCGACCCACAGTCCCATGGAGCAACTGTGCTAACCTGTCGCGGATGGGGGAAAGTGAACCGACTCTGGCGGTTTTTGTCGATTTCGAAAACTTGGCTCTGGGATTCAAGAAAGGCCAGTCTCCGCAGCCCTTCGACATCGAGAAAGTGCTCAAGCGCCTCCTCGAGAAGGGGAAGATCCTGGTCAAGAAAGCGTATGCCGACTGGGAGCGGTTCTCTCGTCAAAAGCTGGAAATGCACGATGCCGCTTTCGAGCTGATCGACATCCCCAAGCGAAGCAAGACGGGAAAGAACTCGGCGGACATCCGGCTCTGCGTCGACGCCATGGATCTCTGCTACGAGAAAAGCCACATCGACACCTTTGTCATCCTCTCGGGAGACAGCGACTTTTCGCCGTTGGTTTCCAAGCTTCGGGAAAACGGCAAGCACGTGATCGGTCTGGCCACCGAAGGCTCGGCATCCTCACTGTTGATCGACAACTGCGATGATTTCATCTTCTACGAGGAACTGGTCGGCGCCACCGACCCACCGCGTTTGACGAGCAGAATGCCCAAAGACAAACGCCAGGTGTTTTCGCTCCTCATCGAGTCGATCAGCGCACTGATGAGGGAAAACAAGGACGTCCTCTACTCCTCCATGGTCAAGGAGACGATGAAGCGCAAGCGCCCCGCCTTCAACGAGGGGCGTTACGGCTACCGGGCCTTCGGCCAGCTCCTGGAAGACGCCGAAAAGTTCGGCCTCATCGTCCTGCGCACCGACCCCCGCAGCGGGACCTACGTCGTCAGCGGATTCAAGAAGGGATAGGCACCTGGCTTGGGGCTCTTTGCCGCCGGCTCGCCTCAGCGTCTCCGGTAGATTTCGATGAAACTCTCGCCCGGAACGAACGGGGCGATGCGGCGCGGGATCTGCTCGATGACCGGCCCGGGATTGAAGCCCTGGTAATAAATCACTTCGTATGCGTCGATCCTAAACCTCTGCAGCACCTCCGTCTCTTGCCGCTCTTTTTCGACCCAAGCCCGGTAGACCGGGAGCTTGTGGACGATCGGGTCGATCGCCATGACCGCCCTGTCGGTGCGTTTCCAGAGGTGATCCAACTGTTCGGGCAAGATCCATCGGAGCTCGATGGACTTCCGTTTTTCGTAGAAGTAGAAATTCTTGCTGAGCTGGCTGAAAACCGTGACTTCGAGGTCGTCCAGGTATCGGGCCGCCTGGCGGTACGAATCGGTCCGCAGCTGGAGCAGGGAAGGGACGCCGGTCAAATTGCCCGCGACAAAAACCAGGGCTGCCAGGCCGACGACGATTCTCCTGCCTCCCAACCCCCGAGCGAGAGCGAAACCGCCCAGAAGGCTGAATCCGGGGATCAGAGGCAGCAGAAGCCGGGGAAACGGAGTGTAAAAGAGCAGAGCGGAGCAAAAGACGCCACACACGGCGCCCACGAAAAGAGCGTTCCCGTCTCGACGCCAGATCGCCCAGATCAAACCGCACAGCGCCGCCACCAGCAGTGGCGCCGACCAGCTCGTAAGAAAAAACCACAGCGTGGCGGGTGAGGTCGCCGGCCAGCCGGAGGAAATGCCCAGCGATTGCCGCCACTGGCCTGCAAGGATCTCCCCCCAACCGGGCCTGTAGGAAACGATGAGCACCCAGGGCAGAAAGAGGGCCAAACCCAACCCGCAGGCCGATTGCAAGCCGAGAATCGACATGCGCCGCTCGTCGGAAAAGTCCCAGCCCGATTGAGGTCGGCGACGGCGGACCCAATCCGAACAGAGCCACCAGGCGCCAATGATCAGCAGCGGCAGAAATCCATGGTACTTGGTGTTCCAGCAGAGTCCCGCGGAAACCCCGCCTACCAGCCATGCGAGGCTGGATTCTTCTCGAAAGGCCACCAGCAGAGCGCCCAGCGAAAGCCAGAAGAGGAGCGTGAAGAGGGCGTCGGTCAAGGCCATTCGGGAATAGATCAAGTGGTATTCCGAGGTCGCCAGCAGAAGAGACGAAACGATCGCTGCGTCCCTTCCCCAGAAGCGCTGGGCCAGGAAGTAAACCAGTCCCACCGTCAGGCTGCCCGCCACTGCGGACACGGCGATTGCAGCGCCGTCCGATGAGCCGAAGACCCAGTAGACCGCTCCCACCAAAAGCGGATAAAAGGGCGGCGAATGCCCCGCCTGAGGGGCGAACCCCTCGGCGCCCAGGCTGGCGAACCAGCGACCCGCCATCGCGTAGGACCCCTCGTCGAAATGAGTCAAGCCGAGAGAAGAGATGTTCCAGAAGCGGAGGATGCCGGCAAAGAGTAGCAGAAGGCCCGCCACCCACCAGTCCCGGGATTGCCAAGACGGGTGGCGGGTTCCGGAATCGGTGAGCCCTTCCTGATCGGTTGCGTTGGCGTGAATGGTCTGTCTCCCGGCATGTGTTCGTAATGCGAAATTCGCTCCTGAGTCTCTCATCTTGGGTAGTGCGAAGCCAGAGAAAGGAAAAATCGCGGCTTCAAGGGTCTATATCGACTTTGTAAACGGTGGCCGGGGCACTGTTCATCACGACTTCAGCCTGGACTCTTTGGTCTTCGATCAGCCGGGCGAAAAAGCGGTCGGCGGGCAGCCAGGGCTCGAAATCCTCGAACAGCACGATGAAACGGATCTCTCGGTCCCGGGCGAACGTCCACAATTGCCCGGGCTCGGTAAGCGGCAGCAGACCCGCCGAGTCGATTCGGTTTCGCTCCCCGTCGAACTGGGCCACGATTCGTTGATAAGCCAGCGGAGCGGCATCGTCGAGTTGGCGTGAGCGGTCTGCAACCACCAGGACTTGGCCCTCCGGGTGAGATTCCAGGAAGCGGGCCACGCGATAGGGTGCCCTATGCTCGGGATCGTTGCCGAGCCGCGACACATGAAGCGCCGAAACAAGAACGGAGGGAACCAGCAGGGCGACCGCAAGGCCATTCCGCAAGGCCCTGCTCAAGCCGGCCGTGTGCACCGCCAGTCTCTCCAGTCCGAAGACCGTCAGGACGAGGACGAGGGCGAGCGGCGCCAGAACGAAGCGAAAGACGGACTCTTGGGCGCGATCCATGATGAAGAAGAAGAAAAGCAAGACCGAGAGGCCCCAAAAGCCCAGCACCGCCATCAGTCGGGGCGAACGGCGGAGTTTCTCCGGGATCGAAAACAGACCGAGGAGGGACAACAGAACCAGGGGCGAGCCGAACAACCCGATCCAATAAAGCATCCGGCGGGCATAACCCAACGCCCAAATCGGGTCGACCCGAGGCTCCCAGGCGTAGAAGCTCCCTTCCGAGGTCTGATAGAGGAAGCCGTCCCAACTGCCGTAATGAAGAGAACTGAGCAAAAACCAGAGCAACGGCGCCCAACAGAAGTAGATCAGGGAGCCGGCGAGAGTAGTGAGGATTTCGGAAACACCACGGCCGGCGATGGTCGGGCCGCGAGGGGAACGACGAGCGGGGATGCTTGTGCTGCGCATCCAGACCAAAAGGGGAATCAGAAACCAGCTTTCGTAGCGGGTCAGGCATGCCAGGCCGAAGAGAATCGATCCCGAGACGCCCTTGAGTCGACTCGGGGCGGCGAACATGCATCCCAGCCCGCCGAAGAGCAGCCCCAGGAAGAGAACGTCCTGGTAGGGCATCAGGGAAAGGACGATCATCAAGGCGTTGGCGGAAAAGATCAAGGAGCCCAGCAAGGCCATCTCCCGGGTCACCAGATGCCGCAGGAGAAGATAGAAACCACATCCTGCAAGCGAAGCCAGGACCGCGAAAACCGCCCGGATGAGCTGCGGGCCCATACCGGTCCAGGCGGCAAAATAGACGACGGCTTGAGTCAGGGGCAGCCAATGAGAAAGAAAAATACGGTCGCTGAAGTAGAGGCGTCCGAAACCGTCGTGGCCGTAAGGCACCGGATAAAGCGCCAGCAACACCAGGCGAAGGGTGACCCCGAAGGCAAAAACAGCGATCAGATCCCGGCGGCTTTCCGTCACGATTCCCGTGTCGTCGAATCCCACTCCAAGTTGGCGCCCGCATCAAGGCGCCCGGCGCAGAGGTCCGGCCCCCTCTTCAAAGCTGTCGTTTCAGTAGGGCCCAGCCTTGACCGAGCTGCGTCCGCACCTCGAGCATGCTCCAATCTCGCCCGCTCGGCAAAAGGCTCCTCGTCCGGGCCCAGAGATATGAGGGCCGCAGATAGAAGCGGCGCACGGCCTTCTTCTTCAGGCCCTCGACTTCCACGCTGGACAGGCTCCTTGTGGGCATTGCCGCGGGATTGCCCGATTGGTCCATTTTCAACGTGCGGGGATCGGTGAGACCCAAACGCAGGGCGCGTTGCCGAAGCGGGGTGCCCAGCCGGGGAACCGCCACGTTGAAGGACGCGAAGTCCGGTTTTACCCGGGCCAGGAAGCACAGGGTCCGCTCAAAGGAAGACTTGTCCTCTTCCGGCAAGCCCAGAATGACGGTCGCCACCGTCCTCAACCCGAGGTTGCGGGCCAACTCGAATCCCTCCAGGATCTCTTTCTTGCCGTAGCCTTTTCGGGCGGCCCTCAAGATCGATTCATCGCCGCTCTCCAGACCCATGATCAGAGTGTGGCAGCCCGCCTTGCTCATCGCTCTCAAGAGGGATTCCGAAATCACGTCGGGACGGGTGAAGCAGGTCCAGCCGAAGCCATAGGCCCGCTTCCGCATCTGCTCAAGCATCTTCAGGGTGCGCCGCCGGTCGAGCCCGAAAGTCTGGTCGAGAAAAAGGATCTCCTTGACTCCCAGGGAATACAGGACGTCCATTTCGCCCAGGACTCCGCGAAGCGGGCGCAGCTTCCAGCCCAGCGTCGACATGATGCAGA
>JBFGHF010000162.1:0-7758 GCA_041578355.1 Acidobacteriota bacterium | reverse complement strand
TAGATCCGGCCCGCGGCTTCGAAGACGATCTCACTGGGTCCGATCGCCGGGTAATGAATGTCGAAGCGATCGAACTTGGTGACCTGGCGGGTCCGCCGGTTCTCGAGGTTGTAGGCCCAGATGTTGTAACGCTGCTCGGGTCCCCGATCGGAGAGAAAGTAGAGCGTGTCGCCGTGCCACATCGGGTGACTGTCGTTGGCCGGGTGGTTGGTGATGTTCTCCGCCGTCCCCCTCCAAAGTTGGTGTAGCCAGATGTCGGGAGCCCAACCGCCGCGGTATCGTTTCCAGCTGCGGCCGTCCCGGCTCTTGGGCATGTAGGCGAGGGTATTGCCGTCGGGGGAAATGGCGCCGAACTCTCCGTAAGGAATGGGCACCTTGCCGGGAAGCCCTCCCTGGATGGGGACCCTGTAGAGCTGTCGGAACCTCTGGCGTCCGCTTCTCATCGCCGAGGCATAGAGAAGGGCCTCGCCTTGGGGATACCAGTCGAGCATCCGGTCGCTGTGAGGGTGATGGGTGATCCGCCGCACCGGGCCTCCGTCGGCCGAGACGACGTAGACGTCCTCGTTGCCGTCGTAATTGCCGCTGAAGGCGATCCAGGAGCCGTCGGGAGAGAAGCGCGGAAAGGACTCTTCGCCCCGCGGCGAACTGAGCCGACGGGCGGTCCCGCCGGTTTTGGGGACCGTCCAGATGTCGCCCGCGTAGACGAACGCGATCTGGTTTTGGGAAACGTCCGGCTGGCGGAGCATGCGGGCGTCGACCCCGGCGTAAAGTGGAGCGACGAGCAAAAAAAGAGCGATCAGGCAAGAAATCTTCCTCACGAAGCTACCCTCCCATTGCTGGATGGCTGGTGGTTTCCACGCTGAATCCGTAAACATAGATTGATACGCAAGGCGGCGGGTTCGAGTTCAAAAAAATGGCGACTGTACGGACAAATGGCCTGAATCGAAAACGGCATTACTGAGCCGCGCGCGTGAGCAAGCGGCACTCCAAAAGGACGATGCAAGAGTGCCACTTTCATCAGATCTCCATTCCTGCTCAGTCCAAGAGGTTTCGCGGATCGGTGACAAGTCACTTGGCCGTGTAACGCGATTATCGGAAATTAGCTACGGGAAACAAATCGGAGAAAGGACTACAGGTTCAGTGCAGGGCAAGCGAATCGCCCCAGCGACGAGCGCCACCTGGGTAGACCGGTCCAGCAAAACGGTCAACGCTGTGAAGCGTTACACATCCGGGTCTGTTCGACCCTTTCAGGGTCGCCACGAATCCATGCTCCCTCGTCCCGGGGTGGCGCCCGCCTTCGCCTGCCCTGCGCCGCCGACGGATTACTGAACCGCGCGCGTGAGCAAGCGGCACTCCAAAAGGACGATACAAGAGTGCCACTTTCATCAGATCTCCATTCCTGCTCAGTCCAAGGGGTTTCGCGGATCGGTGACAAGTCGCTCAAACAGAAAACGCGAAAACCGGACAATGACTAACCCTGCGCCACGCTGCTCACCGATCTTCAGGCGATGACTTCCGGTCAGGGCTGATGATCTCCCTGGGTGCTGTTCACCATTTCCGTCGCCTTCTTGAGTTGGCCCTTGGAGCCACACATGACCAGCAGGTCTCCGCCCTGAATCGTGGTGGACGGGCTGAAGTCGGTCAGGGTCTCCCCCTCCCGGATGATGCCGAGAATGAGGGCGCCGGACTTCTGACGCAGCCGAGACTCGTCGATGCGGCAGCCGGACAGGACGGAGTCCGGCTCGATCTTGAAGGTCTCGGTATAGATGTCGAGCTGGGTGCTCAGTCGAAGCCGGGGCACTGTGGGATGGAGGTCGCGGAAGATCCGGTAGCGGCCGTCCCGGATGCTCTTGATCTCCTGGGCCACCAGCTGCCGTGGAAAGTTGTAGAGGCGGAGTGTACGGGCCAGGAGTTCGATCGAGGTCTCGAATTCCTCCGAGATGACTTCATTTGCGCCCAGATTGAGCAGGGTGTCGATCTCCGCCAGGTATTTGTTTCGGGCCAGAATCACCAGCTCTGCATTGAGGCCCCGCGCCGACTTGACAGCCAGCCGAGTGGCAAAGGCATCCGAGATGGCGATCACCAGTACGCGCGCCTTGGCGAGGCCCGCGTGAATCAGGATATCCGGGTCCGTGCAGTCACCGAAGAAGATGGGTTCCCCTTCTTTTCGCTCCTCTCGAACCGTGCGGGCATTCAGCTCCAAGATCGCATAGGTGATCCGGTTCGCCTTGAGAACGTTGGCGATGTTCCGACCTGTCACCCCGAAACCGCAAATCAGGACATGGTCCTGCATGCTCTCGGACGCCCGGTCGAGTTCCCGTATGCTGGCCCTCCTTTCCAGCCGCCGCACCAGCGAGACAAAACTGCCAAAAGCCAGCTTGTGCGGAATCCTTGATAGAAAGGGCGTCAAGATCATGGTCACGACGGCTGAGCTGAGGATCAGCTGGTAGAGGGCTGGCGGGACGAGGCTGCTCTTGAAGGCTTCCTCGAGCAGAACGAAAGAAAACTCCCCGATCTGGGCCATGGAGAAGCCCACCATGAGGGCGACCTGGACGGGCAAGCGCATGACCCAGACGGCCAGGATCAGGATCATGGCTTTGCCGACCACAACGGCCCCGATCGTCGCCAGCACCGCTCCAACATGGCTCCAGATGAAGCTGGTGTCGACGAGCATTCCGATTGAAACGAAGAAGAGACTGTTGAGGCCGTCGCGAAAGGGGCGCATGTCCACAAAGATCTGTTGGCTATGCTCCGATTCGGAAACGGTCAGTCCGGCCAGGAAAGCACCCAGGGCGAGCGAGAACCCGAACTGGGCCAACCCCCAAGCGATGCTCAGCAGAATCCAGAGCGATGCAATCACAAACAGCTCTTTGCTCCGTGATTCCATCACGTGCTGCAGGACGCTGGGCACCACCCTGCGCGCCAGGACGAAAACGACGGCAAGGACAAGAGCCGCCTTTCCCAGCGCGGAGGCAAGGGCGAGCCAGATCGGTCCGCCCTCGGCCAACGCAGAAACTACCACGATCATCGGGATGACGCAGAGATCCTGGAAAATGAGCACCCCCAGGGAAGTCCGGCCTTGAACCGAGTCGATCTCGCCACGCTCGAGCAGCATCTTGAGAACGATGGCGGTGCTGCTCAGGGCCACCACGAAGCCCAGGAAAAGCGCCACCCGAAAATCCAATCCCAGAAGCACCGCGACACCAAGCCCCGCACCGACCGTCAGCGATACCTGAAGGGATCCGGCGCCGAACACGATGTGGCGGATCTTCATCAGCTTCTTGAAAGAGAACTCCACGCCCAGGGAGAAGAGGAGGAGCATCACGCCGATCTCCGCCAGCAGATGGACGCTCTCCGTGTCGCTGATGAGACTCAAACCGAACGGGCCAACCAGGATCCCCGTCATCAGAAAACCCACGATGGTGGACTGGCGCAGCTTCTGGAACACGAAGACGACGAGCGCCGCAATTCCGTAGATGACGACCAGATCTTTGAGATAGTGGGCTTGTTCCATGGCGACTCAGGGCCCCCGCTCCGTCACAACTGAATCGGTGGCCTTCGGATCCGTCTCGAGATCCACTCTATTCTGGCCCGAGTGGGGCGGATTTGGGTAGAGGCGGACACTAAATTCTAAAGCTGTGACGCTTTCTTGCTTAAACCGCTTTCGATTAGGGAAAGTCACTGTATTGAGATGTTCGAGTCCTCGCCCAAGAGCGAATCGTCCCGGGGGCGGTGTGGAGAAGCTCATTGCCCGGTTGATCGGGCGAGCACGAACCAAACGCGGGACAGGGAACGATGCCGATCGCCCAGGTCGCCGTAGACTGTAGACCATCGTCGCCAGGCATACTGTCGGGAATAAACCTGAGCTAGCGACATCGCTCCTTAGGGGACGAAAACGCTGAAGGTCAATGAGGTCCCGCCCACGCTACCAGCCGCAGGATCGTCCCTGGTTCTGCTCTTCCAGCCACTCCTGCAGCGGGGCGAAGTAGTCGAGGATGGGGCCGGCGTCCATTTCACGTTGGCCGGTCAGAACGACCAGCGTGTCGGGCCAGGGTTGGCTTTGACCCAGCTGGAGCATTTCGTTGAGCGCTTGGCCCGCCTCGCGGCTTCCGTAAATCGAGCAACGGTAGAGGGGGCCCTCATAGCCGGAGATTCGACAGAGCGCCTGATGGAACTGGAACTGCAGAATGTGTGCCAGAAAATAGCGCGAGTAGGGCGTGTTGGCGGGTACGTGGTATTTGGCTCCGGGGTCGAAGTCGTCTTCGCTCCGCTCGACCGGCGGCCGGATGCCCTGGTAGCGCTGCCGTAGCTCCCACCAAGCTTGGTTGTACCGATCGGGACCCACCTCGCCTGAGAAGACCTTCCATCGCCACTGGTCGACGAGCAAACCGAAGGGCAGAAAGGCCACCTTGTCGAGGGCCATGCGCATCAGCAGCTCCAGGTCGCCCTCTCGCCCCGGGACGCGGTCGATCAGGGCGATTTCCTTCAGGTACTCGGGTGTGATGGAAAGGGCGATGGTGTCGCCGATCCCCTCGTGAAAGCCGTCGTGGGCGCCGCTCCGGTAGAGCGGGGGCTGTTTGTTGTAGGCGCGCTGATAGAAATTGTGCCCCAACTCGTGGTGGACCGTGTTGAAATCGTCGGCCGTGATCTGGATGCACATCTTGATGCGAAGGTCGTCGATCCCGTCGATGTTCCAGGCGCTGGCGTGACAGACGACGTCTCGGTCGCGCGGCTGGGTGAAAAGCGACCTTTCCCAAAAGGTCTGGGGAAGGGGATCGAAGCCCAGTTGGCTGAAGAAGCGCTCTCCGTAGCGGACCATGCGCTCGGCGTCCACTCCCCGCTGGCGCAGTATCGGCGTCAGGTCGATCGAGGAGCGTCCGGCGGGCGGGCCCACCAGGTCGTAGATGTTGCCCCATTGCTGACTCCACATATTGCCCAGCAGATGAGCGGGGATGGGCTGGTCGAGGGGCACCAACTCCTCCCCGTACTTCTCGGCGAGTTTGGCGCGCACGTGGCAGTGCAGGGCGTCGTAAAGGGGCTTGACCTGCTCCCAGAGCCGGTCGAGTTCGGCGGCGAAATCGTCGGGCGGCATGTCGTAGCCCGAGCGCCAGAGGTTGCCCAGGTCGCTGAATCCCAGTTCGCGCGACCCCTTGTTGGCCAACTCGACGAAGCGTTGGTACATGGGCTTGATGGGAGGTGAGATGCTGCGCCACCCGCGCCATGCCTCGAGCAGCCGCTCAGGGTCTTGGCTCTCGGCCAGGATGGTGGTGAGCTGTCCAAGATCGAGGCAGTCTTCGTCGGAACGGCAGTAGCGGCCGCGGCCGTAGAGACTCTCCATGCCGGTCGTGATCCTGGTCAGTTCGGCCTGCGCCTCGGGGTCGGAAGGGGCAGCCATGTCCAGCGAGGTGCGGATGAGCTTGAGTTTTCGGGCGGTGTCGGGCGGGAGGTCCAGACCTTCGAAGCGGGTGGCCGCTTTTCCCAGCTCCGTCGTGGCGGCCACCAAACGGCGAAGGGCGTCGGCCGAAATCGACTCGGTATCGGGGGTGATGAAGTTGCTCTGCACCCAGGACGCGCGCGCCGCGTCGATTCCCAGCGCATCGAGACGTTTTTCGGCATCCTCGACGAAGCGAATCGCTTCCTCCACGCTGGGGCCCGGCGGACCGCAAGCGGTGTGAGCCACGGCCAACAAGAGGACGATCGAAAGCAGGGCGGAGCAACGTCGTGTTCGCATGCCCGAATCTTCGCTCTCGAGGCGGGTCAAGTCAAACCCTGCCTATGGGCGGGCGGTAGCCGGCGCCGGTCAGAGGGGAGCGCCGTCAATCCAGCTCCAACCTCGTACGTGTTGAGCGTCTCGCCGGTGTCTGACTCTGGTTTTCGAGAGCGAGGAGTGCGAGCGAGAGCTGCAACCGGGAGACTTGCGGTGTCGTGTAGAGGGGAACGCCCCGGCCAACGGGCTTTTTTTGATTTTTTGAGTGGCGACCCCGTCAGCCGGAGAACCAGAGTTTGACGGCGAAGAGGACCACGGTCACGGTGACCACGGCTTGGACCCATTTGTGCCCTTTGGTCACCGTCAAGCGAACCCCCACCAGGCCGCCGAGCAGGTTTCCCGCGGCGAGGACCAGACCGAGGATCCAATCGACCTTGCCGTACCAGGCGAAAAGGACCAGCGAGATGGCGGTGAAAACCAGGATGCTGAGCACCTTGATCGCGTTGCCGCGGACCAGGTCAAGGCCGGCCAGACTTGTCACGGCCAGGATCAGGAAACCGACACCCGCCTGGACGAACCCTCCGTAGATCCCGACGAGAAAGAAGCCCCCCGCCAAAGCCCATTTCGAGACTCCGGCTGCGCTCGACGTCCTTCCCGGACCGTTGGATCGCTGCAAAAGTGTCCAGAGGGTGAGCGCTACCATCAGAAACGCCAGGATTCGCTGGAATGCGAGGTCTCCGATGGAAAGAGCGATGGCGACTCCGAGCAGGGCGCCGGCGCCGGCCGGCAGCGCCGCCCACACGGTCGACGACCAATCCAGCACTCGGTGACGGTTGAAGCCCCAGACGGCCCCCAGGTTCTGAAAGAGAATGGCGACGCGGTTGGTCCCGTTGGCGACTCCGGCGGGCAGACCGAGGAAGATGAGCACCGGCAAGGTGATGAACGAACCACCACCGGCGATCACGTTCAGCGCGCCCGCCGCAACTCCGGAAACCAGCAGAATCACGACTCCCGTCCAATCGAGCGGCATCGAGCGCACAGTCTCCGGGTTTGGCGGGTTCTGTGCAAGTCGAAGCGGGCACAGCAGGCGATTTCCAGGTCCGGCTTACTGAGCCGCGACCGTCAGGGAGCGACGCCGATCGAGCGGACGGCGCTCGAGTGACGAGCTGTTCGCCGACCCGATCGGTTGTCGCCCCGGAGAGCGGCGCAGCTTTCCCGCCGCTTGCTGACGCGCGCGGCTCAGTCCGGGCCCGGGCGCCGACCGGGCTAAAACAGACTCTCCCCTTGCGCCGCGGGTTCGCAGCCGGAAGAATGAGGCCTCGGTCAGGTTGCGCTTTCGGCCGTTGGAGCCCTGGAGAAAAGAGCGAGGTGTTTCATGAGATCGAGGTGGTTGGGATTCTTTTTGACGGTGATCCTTCTGGGGCAGACGGTCGAGGCTGGCGAAGCGCGCAGGCGCTGGGAGATGATGAACCAGATCCGCAGCGACAAGTTCGACCTCGTCCTTCCCGAGGCGATGCGCGAGAACGACATCGACATGTGGATCACCCTGGTGCGAGAGGGGCTGCCCGATCCGCTGACCCCCGATCTGGGAGAAGGCTACGTCGGCAACATCGGCTATTACATCTTCACCGATCGAGGGACCGAGCGAATCGAACGCGCCGCTTTCGGCATAGGCGGCTATCTGTTGGAGCGCGGGAACGCCTACGACATCATCGAGTCCCAGGTCGACCTGCAGGCTTTTGTCGCCGAGCGCGATCCGCAGCGGATCGGTGTCAATATGTCGGAACACATCGGGGGTGCGGACGGTCTTTCGCACAGCGGGTACCTGCACCTGGTGCGCGAACTGGGCTCCCCCTACCGGGGACGGCTGGTTTCGGCCGAAAAGTTGGTCTCCGATTTCCGGTCCCGCCGAGTGGCCAGCGAGATCATCGCTTTCGGAGAGGCGGCCGAATTGTCGCGGCGCATCGCCGAGACCGCCTTTTCCAACGAAGTCATCACGCCCGGCAAGACGGCCTTGGAAGACGTGGCCTGGTGGATGAAGGAACAGCTCC
>JBFGHF010000161.1:0-7765 GCA_041578355.1 Acidobacteriota bacterium | reverse complement strand
TGGATCACCATGAAAATGATCAACAGAACCAGCAGAATGTCGATGTACGGAGTGATGTTGATGTCAGACTTCGCGCTGCCACCACCTCCGATGTCCATACCCATAGCGCTACCTCCCTTCCGCCGATTCCCGGTCGACGAGCAGTCCGATCCGTTCGTAACCGGCGTCGCGGGCCTGGTTGACCACCGATACGATCACTCCGTAAGGCGCAGCCACGTCACCCTTGACAAAGAGAGGCTTTTCCGCCGCTAAGGCAAGCCTTTCCACCAGCTTGTCGACGAGTTGTTCACGGGGCACGATTTCCTGGCCCACGTAAACGTCTTGAGAACGGGTGATGGTCACCGTGGTGGCGTCCTTTCCCTCGACTTCCGGCGCCTCCTGGGCGTTTCGGGCCTTGGCCTTGTTGACGAAGACACCTTCCTGGAGCAAGGGAGTCGTGATCATGAAGATGATCAGAAGAACGAGCATGACGTCGGCCATGGGAGTGACGTTGATTTCCGACGTCACTCCGCTGGCGGTTTTTCCACCTCCGCCTCCTCCGCTACTCATTCCCATGTTTGTCAGACCCCCGTCTCAGAAAGTAGTCGATCAACTCCGAAGAAGAGTTGTCCATCTCCACGGCGAAGGATTCGACCTTGGCGGTGAAGTAGTTGTACATCCAGACGGCCGGGATCGCCACGAAGAGACCGAAGGCCGTCGCCACGAGGGCCTCCGCGATACCGCCCGCTACGGCGGCCAATCCCGTGTCCTCGGCTTGGCTCATGCCGGTGAAGGCGTTGATGATTCCGACCGTCGTTCCGAAGAGACCCACGAAGGGGGCGGTGCTTCCGATTGTCGCCAAGCCGCCCAAGCCCCTCTTGAACTCCTCGATGCCGATGGCGGTGGCCCGCTGCAGGGCCCGTTTCGAGGATTCGATCGTTTCCCCCGGTATGGTGCCGGTGCCCTCGTGGGCTTGAAATTCCTGAAGTCCAGCGACCACCACTTTTGCCAGATGGCTCTTGTTGTATTGTTCGGCGATCTCGATGGCTTCCCGCAGGTTGTTTTTCCCGAGAGCCTCGGCAACCGCAGGGGCGAAGTTTCGAGACTGAGTACGCGCCGCCCGGTAAGTCAGATAGCGCTCGATCATCACACCGATCGAATAGATCGACATGATTGCCAAGACGACGACAACCGCCTGGGCAAGATAGCCCATCTGTTCCCACATTTCCATAAAACCAACACCCATTTGTCTAACCTCCCATTCGTGAATCGTAGAGAATCAAGATCTATCGCAAGACAAAGTTGACGGTCACGGTCGCAATGACCGGCACCGGCTCCCCATTGAGCAGCGTGGGCGAATAACGCCACTGCCGCACTGCGTCGATGGCCGCCTGATTGAGAAGCGGATGTCCGCGAATCAATCTGACGTCGGTAACCGTCCCGTCCTCCCCGACTGTGACTTGAAGCAGGACTACACCCGAGACGCGGGCCCGCTTGGCGAGCTCGGGATAGACGGGATCGATTTTCTGAATCAACTTGGACGACTGTACGTTGCCACCCACTCGAAGAGGCTCTTTGGGCTTCTTGGGCGGGGGCGGCGGCGGCGGAGCATCCGGCATGCCGCCGATGACACCACCCACGACACCTCCGGGCACACCTCCGACCACACCTCCGGGGACGCCTCCCGGCACTCCGCCCGTCGCTCCCGTAACGGAAGACACGACCGGAATGTCGTCTGTCGGCGGGGGAATGTCCTTGGGAATTTCCGTCGGCGCCATGAACTTGTTGGGATCCAGCTTCACAACCTGTACCTTTTGCTGCACCACGGGAGGTGAGGAAGGCGGGGGCGGGGGCGGCGGCGGAGGCGGCGGAGGCGGCGGAGGCGCCGCCAAAAACGTCAGCAACTCGTGCTCCGGCAAGGCTTGGTAATAGACCAGCGGAATGATCAGAAGCAGGGCGATGATCACCCCGTGAGCTATCAGAGAAAAAGCCAGCGAACCCATGCCTTTGCGCTCGGAATGCGGTGCTGATTCGATAAGGTCGTCAAACATCAGACTTGCGTCCTTTCCTATCTTGTTGCCGGAGATGAGAAGCAGCGATGTCGGTAGTCCGCCTCTCACCGGGCCGGATCTTACACTCCGCCCCCAGGCTAGTCAAGATAAATCCCGTCCCCCTCTAATTTGCCGTAAGGCAATCAAAAACCTATATTTAGGCCTACTCCTCGATCCTTCAAGCGCCAGCCTTCCGGTTTTCCCGATAGGCCTGCCACCAGACCACCACGGGACTGGCGATCGCTATTGACGAATAGGTGCCAATGATTATACCAACCACCAACGCGAAAGAGAATCCGTTGAGCACCTGCCCCCCCAGCAGATAAAGAGCGAAGACCGCCAGGAAGGTCATACCCGAAGTCAGAATCGTGCGATTCAGAGTTTGGTTGATGCTCAGGTTGATCACCGACTCCAGATCCTTGGTCCGCATTTCCCGGACGTTTTCGCGGACCCTGTCGAAAATGACGATCGTGTCGTTGATCGAATAGCCCACCAACGTCAAGAGGGCGGCGATGACGGTCAGGGAAATCTCCTTGTGCAGCAGCGAGAAGAAACCCACCGTGATGAAGACATCGTGGAAGAGGGCGATGATGGCGGCCATCCCGAAGACGAGCTGAAAGCGAAGTCCGATGTAGACCAGCACCCCTCCCAGGGAGAAGAGGACCGCCCAAAATGCTCGATCCGCCAGTTCCTGGCCCACCTTCGGACCTACGCTCTCGACGCTCAACAGGCTGAAGCTGCCCAAGTAGAACCGTTCGTCCAGCGCTTTGCGTACCGATTCCTCCAGATCCAGGTCCTGCAATTGCGAAGGGTCGGAAAAAACACCCCCCAGTTGGGTGCGCGCCCCGATCAGCCGATCGGCCTGCTCCTGGTAGCGCCGCTGGGTTTCGGTGAGCGATTCGTCCTCCGGCGCCGCGGCCGAATCCGCCTCGCGCAGCTTTGCGATCAATTCCGACCTGGACACGTTGTTGAGGTCCAGGCGTCCCTCGCCCATCTTCTGGCTGTCGAACTCCTGGCGCAGAGTCTCGAAGAGAGTCCGGCTTTGGGCGGTCAGGTTGTCCGCCTTGTCGGTTTCGATCTGGGCCATCCGGATTTGCAACTGGTTCTTGGATTCATCGTCGAATCGCGTCACTTCTTCCGGCCGCAGCCCCCCCTCGGTGAGAGAACGCCGAACCCGCTCCAGTTCGGGAGTCTGCGCGAATTTGACGTAGACGAGGGTTCCACCGGTGAAGTCGACACCGAGATTGAGACCGAAGATCACGCCTTGAACGGGTCCCATCCCGCTCTCCCAGCGGGGCATGGCCCGGGTGACGAGCGAAGCGGCGCCCAAAAAGGAAAGCAGCAGCGATAAACAGATGAAGATCCACTTGTAGTTGAGCCACTGGATCTTGGGCTCCCTTACTATGTCCATCGCGTAATCTTCTCCGCCCCTCTAATTAGTTGCCATTGCGGCTGCTTTGTTCCCGATTCAAATGGAGAGTCTTTCAACCTTGAGCTGCCCCAGGATGACTCGGAAAAGAGTCTTGGAAACAAAGGTGGCGGTAAAGAGGTTGGCCAACAGCCCGATCGCCAGAGTGACCGCAAAGCCTCTGATGGGTCCGGTGCCGAATTGAAAGAGAAAGGCCGCCGCTACCAGAGTCGTCGTATTGGTGTCGATGATGGTCGAGAAGACCTTGTTGAAACCGTCGTCCACCGCCGAATTCACTCCTTTGCGCCGGCGCAGCTCCTCTTTGATTCTCTCGAAAATGAGAATGTTGGCGTCCACCGCCATGCCGATGGTGAGAATGATCCCGGCAATTCCGGGAAGCGTCAGCGCTGCGCCCAGATAAGCCAGCGCCCCCAGCAGGAAGACCAGATTGAGCACCAGGCAGATCACCGCGTTCACGCCCGAGAACCTGTAAACGACGAGCATGCCGACCACCACCAGCACCAATCCCAGCAGGGACGCCGATACGCCGCTGCGGATCGAATCGAGACCCAGCGACGGACCCACGCTGCGGTTTTCGAGAATCACGATCGAGGCGGGCAAGGCTCCCGAGCGCAGGACCAGTGCCAGGTCGTCGGCTTCATCGGCTGTGAAGTTCCCCGTGATGCGGGCCGACTCGGTGTTGATCTTCGACTCGATCCGGGGCGCCGAGCGGATTTCGCCGTCGAGCACGATGGCCAGATAGCCCCCCACGTTCCGCCCCGTCACGTCGCTGAAAAGCTGCACGCCCTCCGAATTGAGGAAAAAGCTGACTTCCGAAGCCCCCGTCAGGGGATCTTCCGAACGGAATGCATTCTTGAGATGCTGGCCCGTGATGGCGGCCGCTTTTCGCACCACCATGTAGCGGGGCTCGGGTCCCGTGGTCCGATCCCTGAGCCTCACGATTTCATACTGATCGTCCGGGAAGCCGCCGCTGAAGGCCGCCCGGGCCGCCGCTTCCGACTCGAACTCTCGGGGTCCGTCCGGATGGACCATCTTCAATTCCAACTTGGCGGTGTTCTGGATGATGTCGATGACCCGGTCGAAATCCTCAACGCCCGGCAACTCGAGGATGATCTGGTCCTGGACGTCTCCGCTGCCGTAGACGCTGATGGAGGGCTCCGCCACGCCGTACTGGTCGACGCGGTTCTGGATGATCTCGCGCACCTGGCGGACCGTCAGATCGAGCAAAGCCTTGCGGGCGGCGGCCATGATCTCGAGAATGAAATCGACTCCGTTCTCTCCCGGCTGACTGCGCAGCGTCCAATTGACGGCGCTGGTCTCCAGGGCGCGTCTCGCATCGCGGCTCCGGTCGGCGGGCACGCCGCGGATCTCGATGCGAAGCTCATCGTCGACGGTCGCTTGGGAAAACGGGATCTGCTCGTCCTGCAAGACGGCCTCGAGCCGATCACGCACCTGATTGACCTCTTCGGTCAAGGCCTCCTGGGTTTCCACCTGAAGCACCAAGTGAATGCCGCCCTGAAGATCGAGGCCCAGGTTGATGCCCTGCATCCAGAAGGAAATGGCGCTGACCGCTGCCAACGCGACGATGACCAGCAGTCGGATTTGCAGATTTTTTTTCATTTCACTTACTGGTCCGGAACCGCGGAAGAGGACCCCCTAAGCGTTCTCCTTGGGACCGGATTGGAGCGAAGAAATGGCGTTCTTCGCGATCTCGATCTTGGCCCTGTCCGACACTTTCAACAAGAAAGTGTTCTCCCGAATCCCCGCTATGGTGCCATAGATTCCGCCGTTGGTGATGACCTTGTCTCCGTTTTTGAGTGAAACGATCATCGCCTCGAGCTTCTTCTGTCGAGTGCGCATGGGGCGGATCAGCACGAAATAGAAGATCAGGAAGATGAGCACGGGAAGCAGGAAGGCGAGTGAACTTCCTTGGGACGCGTCCGCCTGCGCCAAAAGCCAGAATCCCGAATTCAGTGACTGCATCTCGATCTCGTCGCGCCCCGTCGCTCCCAGGGCCTGTGCCGACTCGCCTCGGCTCGCGCCGCCCTCCCTCCGAATCGACTCGGCTCCCGGAAAAAGCTGGCAGTATAGCAGAGTTCAACCGGGTGCTGCATAGGCAGCCCGCAATCGTTTCTCCAAGCGGTCCAGCCTGCCGGCCCGAATCGCTTTGCGCAACGACCGCATCAGCCCCAGATAGAAATAAAGGTTGTGGTAACTGCAGAGAATGCTCGACAGAATCTCGTCGGCTACGTACAAATGCCGCAGGTAGGCGCGGCTGTAGCGGCGACAGACGCGGCAGGCGCAAGCGGGGTCCAGAGGCCGCTGATCGTCCTTGTAGCGAGCGTTCTTGATGCGGACTTTGCCACGCGAGGTGAACAGTGTCCCGTTGCGCGCGTTGCGAGTCGGCAGTACGCAGTCGAACATGTCGATTCCGGCCCGTACGCTTCCGATCAGGTCGAGCGGAGTCCCCACTCCCATCAGGTAGCGGGGCGCGCGGCGGGGCAGCTCGGGCCCGAGCTCGCCGACCAGCTCGAGCATCAGCGTCCGCGGTTCCCCGACACTGAAACCTCCCAGGGCGAAACCCGAGAATCCGATTTCCCGAAGCCTCGCCAGGCTCTCTCGGCGCAGATCGAGGAACACTCCGCCCTGGACGATGCCGAAGAGCGTCTGAGGCCCGTCGGCGTGCGCTTTGCGGCAGCGGGCAGCCCAGTCCATCGAACGCAGCATGGAGCGGCGCGCCTCGGCCCGGGCCACCGGATAGGGGGTGCATTCGTCGAATGCCATCACGATGTCGGCACCCAGCGCCTGCTGGATCTGCATGCTCCGCTCGGGTGAAATGACGTGTCGACTGCCGTCCAAGTGAGAGCGGAACTCGACGGCCCGATCGGTCACCTTTCGAAGCTCGCGGTGGCTGAAAACCTGATAGCCGCCGCTGTCGGTCAGGATGGCACGCTTCCAATCCATGAAGCCGTGCAAACCGCCGCAGTCCCGGATGATTTCGGGTCCCGGCCGCAGAAACAGATGGTAGGTGTTGGACAGAATGATCTCCGCCCCCAGCTGCTCGAGCCAATCCTGAGGGACGGCCTTGACCGTGGCGGCCGTGCCGACCGGCATGAAGACCGGGGTCTCGATCGAGCCGTGGGCTGTCCGCAGGCTCCCGCAGCGAGCCTGGCTGAAGTCGTCCTGACAAGTGATTTCGAAGGAGAAAGACATGTGGCTGACTACCCACTCCTGGCTACGGGCTCATGCCTCCTTGCGGCGAGCTACTGGCTCGTATTGGCAATCGTATTCGTAATCGAGCAAGCGAGGGAGGGGGGATGGGCTTTCAGGTTTCACTCGGATCCGGTTTTCAAACACCGGGCTCAGCCAAGCTCGACGCGGTAGAGGCTGGAGTTGTCGGTCAGGTAGAGCAGCTTTCCGTCGGGGCTGTAGGCCAGGCCCACCAACATCGGTCCCGAGACCGTCCATTCGGGAACGCCGTTGTGAAGCGTGAACACTCCCTTGCGCCCTCGGAAGGAGGCGGTGATTTGAAGTCGGCCGCGGGGATCCAGCGCCAAGCCCTGAGGCCTCCCGAAGCCTCGAAAAAGGGACTCCACTTCTCCGCTCGGCGAAATTCGGTAGACCGAATCCTGGGTGGACAGGGTCGGCCCGGAAACATAGAGCCGGTCCTGGTCGTCGATGGCCAGATGATAGGCCGAGACGCTGGGCTCGAGATGACAAAGCTCCGAGAGTTCTTTTTTCGGCGAAACCCGCCGAATCGTCCCGCTGCGGTCGCCCACCAGGAGGTTGCCCATCGAATCGAAAACCAAACCCGTGGCAAGGCCGAGACCGTCGGCGTACTTTTCCACCTGCTTGTCGAGAGTCGAGCGATAGGCGGTACCGGTATGACGGCTGGTGATGTAGAGGCATCCGTCGGGACCCATCGCCAGCCCCGTGGGATTGGTGATCTCGGCCAAAAAGGGCTCCTGCTCCCCGTCGGGGTGCACCACGTAGACCGAGAAGGCCACCTTCTCTCCCCGGGCCCCGCTGAAAGTGACGTAGACATCGCCCTTGGCGTCGACGACCGGATTGGAAACGGAATGGACTTCACCGTCGATTCGCTGGCCGACGATCAAGTCGCCCTGCGCCTCCTCCTCGCCATGAACCGAGATTCCGCTCTCGGCATCTTCCGGAACCTTGATCGTCAGACGGCTGGGAGATGCGCCGACAACCTCCGCCTCCACCCCCCCGACCTCGACCTCGACCTGGCCCGGATCGACCGTACCCTCGAGCTCCACTCGCACCACGCCGCCAGGCAGGGCGATTT
>JBFGHF010000160.1:0-7813 GCA_041578355.1 Acidobacteriota bacterium | reverse complement strand
TTCGGGCAGAAGGTACCCCTCCAGGGTGTCGGCCAAGGGGTCGAGATCCTGGATCAGGGCGGGGTTTTCCACGGCGGAACGCAGCTTGCGGCCGTCGCCCAGTCCTCGGCGTGCCAGAAGGGAGACGATCTCGAGTCGGTCGAGTCCTTCGGGAACCGTGATCTTGAAGCGATAGACCTCTCCGCGCTGCAGCTTTGCGATCACATCGCGTATGCTCATCGGGTTCTCGAACAAGTAGTCTCCCGCTTTGAGGGACTGATCGGTGGCGGCGATTCTCAGATACCAGCTGAAGATCCGACTGGAGGAAATGACTCCCCGATCCTCGAGGAGACGACCGATCTGGTTGACACCGTAGCCCCGGGGAACCGTCACGTGGAGGTGCTTGTCGGAATAGCCTTGAAAAGGCCGATCGAGTTGCCGCTGCGCGGCCAGGAACACGACGCCCAGGGCTGCGGCCGAGAGAAGGGCCGCGAGTAGCATCGCTGCAGCCAGCCTCCTCACGTGTTGCTCTTTTCCTGGTCCTGAAGGTACCAGCGGAGGATCAGGGCCGCTGCGTACTCGTTCCTCTTTCGGCGACGCTCCCTCACGGGGACGCGGTTGTCCGCCATCAGCTGCTCCGCTTCGCGGGTGGAGAGGCGCTCATCGTACCAATCGAGACGAACCGCGGCTCGCGAACGCAGGGCCTCGACCAACGGTTTGATGTGAAGGAGGATGCGGGCGGGCCGGCCGTCCAAATGTGAGGGCAGGCCCACTATCAGCCGCGTCACCTCATGCCGGCGCAACAGCTCGGCCACGGCTTCGGTGTCCGTCTCCAAATCCACTCGTCTCAATGTGTCCAGAGGACGGACGGTCACTCGAAGAGGGTCTGAGAGGGCGATGCCGATGGTTTTGAGGCCCACGTCGAGCGCCATCCAGCGACCTTCTTTTGGCTCGGAATGCCCCGTCAATCGGGTTCTTGCTCCTTGTTGCCCCATAGCGAGTAGGCTATAATCGGGATGGTTCGGACGGGTCGCTACGGCTCATGCGGACAGTATACTAGGAGTTTGCTGATTTTGAGGTTGATGGCAAAGCCGAAATTGGTGGTTCTGGCGCTCTCCGCCCTGATCGTCGCCTACGGACTGTTGGGTGGCTTGATGGAGCGGGTTTCCGCCCGGGACGAAGCCTACCGGCCCCTGGGGATTTTCGTCGACGTCCTGGAACGCATTCGTTCGGATTATGTCGAAGTTCCCCAGATGCGCGAGGCGGTCAACGGCGCGATTCAGGGCATGATGGAAGCCCTCGACCCGTATTCGAGTTTCGTGGAAGCCGCCACCTACCGCGAGCTGTCCCAGCAAGCGGAGCGGGCGGCCTCACCGGGACTGGTTTTGTCCCGGCGCTACGGCTATCTCTACGTTTCCGCAGTTCGACCGGAAAGCGCCGCCGCCCAGGTCGGTCTGCGCAGCGGCGACTTGGTGGAATCGATCGAAGGCAAGCCCGGCTCGAAACTGAGTCTCTGGGAGGCCGAGGCGATGCTTCGCGGTGAGCCGGGAAGCAAGGTTTCCATCGACATCGTCCGCCCGCGCCGACCCGATCCGGTGCAGGTGAAGCTGGAACGACAGGATTGGATTCCCGCTCCTCCTTCGGCGAAGATGGTGGAGAGCGGGATCGGTCTTCTTCGCATCCCCGACTTTCTGGAGGGGAGCGCGGAAGCGGTGACGGCCAAGCTCAAGATGCTCTCCAGCACCGGCGCCACGGCTCTGCTGATCGACTTGCGCGGCAGCGCCCGAGGCAGCTTCGACGAGGCGGTGCGGGCAGCGGATCAACTTCTGCCCGTCGGAAAGCCGATCGTCTCCATAAGCCAGCGAGGTGAGCCTTCCGTCGAGCGTCTTTCTCTTTCCGAGCCGGTCAGCCAGCCTCGATCGCTCGTCCTCCTGGTCGACTCTTCGACGGGCGGGCCCGCCGAGGTTTTCGGCGCCGCGCTTCGAGAACATCTCGGGGCCAGCATCGTCGGCGAGAGAACCATCGGATACGCTTCGGATCAAGAACCCTTCCAACTCAGCGACGGCTCGGTTCTCTGGCTGACGACGCGCTTTTACAACCCTCCCGGCGGCGACCCGATCCAGGCGGAAAGCCTCAGAGAATCGGGACTCAAGCCCGGCGTGCGGGCTCCCAGCCCGGACTACGTGACGAATTTCTTTTTCGAGTTCTCTCCCGAGGAATCGGACGAGTCGCAGGTGGAGGATTTCTACCGCCGGCTCGGCAAGGCCATCCAAGAGGAACAGCTCAAGGCCGGTCTGGAACTTCTTCGCGAGGCACTCACTCGAAAAGCTGCATAGCCTTCCCTGCTATTTCAATCGAGAGATAAAGGAGGAGGAATAATGAACAAAGCAGATCTTGTTGACTCCATGGCCAAAGATGCCGGAATCTCCCGGACGGAGGCGGCTGCCGCCATGGATTCCCTGCTCGACAATATCGAGGGATCGTTGAAGAAGGGTAGGAAAGTGACCCTGGTCAACTTCGGCACTTTTTCCGTGTCCAAACGCGCCGCCAGGGAAGGTCGGAATCCGCAAACCGGAAAGCCGATCAAGATCCCGGCCCGCAGAGTGGCCAAGTTCAGTGCCGGAAAGCATCTCAAAGACGCTCTCAACTAGCTTGGGAGGGACGAATTTCAGGTGCCGGGTCGCGAGCCTGCGGTCCGGTCACCTGCCGCCCGACCGGCAATATTGCTCTATGGTATGATGCGAAATTCTCGTAGGTGCGTAGCTCAGGGGTAGAGCACTTCCTTGACGCGGAAGGGGTCAGCGGTTCAAATCCGCTCGCACCTACCATTTTTTTGCGTGAAAATCGTGGAATCAGTGGTTTCCTCCAGTCGAAAATTGAACGCCATCGACAGGCATGGACGAGTCTATACGGTCGAGGACCCCGAGGAGGCGCTCGACATCCTGCGCCACTCCACCTCGCATCTGATGGCCCTGGCGGTGCAGGAGCTCTACCCCGACGTGCACCTCGGCATCGGGCCTTCCACCAGTGAAGGCTTCTATTACGATTTTCAGGCGCCCCATCGCTTCAGCGAGGAAGACCTGGCAGCCATCGAAGCGAAGATGGAGGAACTGAAAAAGCGGCGGTTGGCCTTCGAGCCGTCCTTGGTCTCGCGAGACGAAGCCCTGAGGTTCTTCACCCAGTCGGGCGAGAGCCTGAAATGCGAGCTGATCGATGACCGCGCAGGGGAAACGCTCTCCACCTACCGTTTGGGTGGATTGGTCGATTTCTGCACGGGGCCGCATGTCACGGATACGTCCCAACTGGCTGTCTTCAAGCTGCTATCGATCGCGGGCTCCTACTGGAAAGGAGACGAACGTCGCGAGCAACTCCAGCGGATCTACGGGACGGCATTCTTCAGTCCCGAGCAGCTGGAGGATTTCCTGACTCGGCAGGAGGAGGCCCGCAAGCGCGACCACCGCCGTCTGGGGCGGGAACTGGACCTTTTCACGGTGCGCGAGCAAGTCGCCCCGGGGCTGATTTTTTGGCATCCCAAGGGTTCGCGGGTGCGGGGCTTGGTGGAGAACTTTCTGCGCACCGAGCTGGAGCGACGCGGCTATCAATTCGTCTACACGCCCCATATCGCCCGCAGCGATCTGTGGAAGACGTCGGGACACTACGAATACTTCCTGGAGAACATGTACACCTTGCCTGTGGACGAGGAGGAGTACGTTCTCAAGCCGATGAACTGTCCCGGTCATATCGTGATCTACCAGTCGGCCAAGCGCAGCTACCGGGAGCTGCCGATGCGGATCGCCGAGTTCGGGACGGTGTATCGCTACGAGAAATCGGGCACCTTGCACGGGCTGTTGCGCGTTCGGGGATTCACACAGGACGACGCCCACATCTTCTGCACCCCGGATCAGGTGCTCGAGGAAGTGATCGAGACGCTCGACCTCGCCGAGTTCGTCCTCGAAAGCTTCGGTTTCGACCGCTACGAAGTGGCCCTGTCGGTTTCCGATCCGGAGAAGCCGAAACAGTACGCGGGGAAACCCGAGGAGTGGCGGCGCGCCGAACAGGTCCTGGTCGAGGCCTTGGATCGAAAGGGCTGGGAATACGAGCGCAAGCCCGGCGAGGCGGCGTTCTACGGACCCAAAATCGACATCAGCCTGATCGACGCCCTGGGGAGGTCGTGGCAGCTGAGCACCTTTCAATTCGATTTCAGTCTGCCCGCCCGATTCGGAGTGAAATACGTGGGCTCCGACTCCAAAGAGCATCACGTGGTGATGATTCACCGGGCGCTGCTGGGTTCGATGGAACGCTTCATGGGGATTCTCGTCGAGCACTATGCCGGCGCCTTTCCGTTTTGGCTCGCCCCCCTGCAGGCGCTGGTGATTCCGGTCAGCGAGAAGCACCACGATTACGCCCGACAGGTGGAAAAACAGCTTTCCGGCCAAGGTCTGAGGGTGGAAGCCGACCTTCGAAACGAAAAAGTCGGCTACAAGATCCGGGACGCACAACTCCAGAAAGTGCCCTTCATGCTGATCGTGGGCGACCGCGAAGTGCAAGATGAGACAGTCTCCGTCCGCAATCGATTCGAGGGAGATCAGGGAACCAAAACCGTGGCGGATTTCGCAGTCGTTGCCCGGGAACTCGTGGAACGACGTGCGGCGAAGCCCTAATTTTCGAGCAAGGAAGGAACCAGTCAGGCTTTGAGGCGCAGATCCGGTCGACGATGGGTGAGGAGTAGTTTTCGTACGCGTGTGAACCGTCGCATCCGGGCTCCCGAGATACGCGTCATTTCCGAGGACGGCGAGCAACTGGGGGTGATGACACCGCCCGAGGCGATGCGGCTTGCCGTGGAGAGCGGTCTTGACCTGGTCGAAGTCGCACCCACGGCGAGGCCTCCCGTATGTCGCATCATGGACTTCGGGAAGTACCAGTATCAGCAGAGCAAGAAGGCTCAGGAAGCCAAAAAGCACCAGAAGACGATCCACGTCAAAGAGGTCAAGTTCCGGCCCAAGATCGACGAGCACGACTATGAGTTCAAGAAGAACCACGTGCTGCGTTTTCTCAAGGGCGAGAACAAGGTGAAGGCCACCGTCATGTTCCGAGGACGCGAGGTGACCCACCCCGACATCGGCGTGGAAATCCTCAGGCGGCTCCAAGGCGAGGTTGCGGATTTGGCCGAGGTGGAGCGCGAACCCAAGCTCGAAGGGTACAATATGACGATGATCCTGACCCCCAAGCGGAGCTCGTGAAGTTCGGCGGGTGGAGGTTGGAGGTCGAAAAGAGGCCTGCTTTCGGGTTTCGAGGATTGAGAAGATGAAGCTGAAAACCAAACGATCGGCCGCCAAGAGGTTCAAGCTGAGCGGTTCGGGAAAGATCATGAAACGCAAGAGTCACCACAACCACATCCTGACCAAGAAGAGCAGCAAGCGGAAACGCGGGATGAGGAAGTGGAGCGAGGTTTCTCCTTCCGACACCAACCGCGTCAAACAGATGCTGAACCTGGGCGGGTAAGAGGATAGAGCGATGTCGAGAGTAACCAGAGGAAGCAAGCGGGCCCGGCGCAGGAAGAAGATCCTGGGCATGGCCAAGGGATACTGGGGCACCAAGAGCAAGCTCCACCGGGCCGCCAAGGAACAGGTCATGCGGTCGCTGGCCTTCGCCTACCGCGACCGGCGACAGAGAAAGCGGGATTTCCGCGGCCTCTGGATCATCCGCATCAGTGCGGCCGCCCGGCAGCACGGGCTTTCCTACAGCAAACTGATGCACGGGCTGAACAAGGCCGGACTCCAACTCAACCGCAAGATGCTGGCCGAGATCGCCGTCCAGGACGCCCAGGGATTTCAGCGCCTTGCCGAGACCGCCCGGCAGGCCATCAACGCCTGAGTCCGCGGCTCCGGCGGACTCTTTCTTTTCGGGTTGACAAGGCCTCGGAATACGCTACAATTGGGGCTGCTGTTAAAGCACTGAATAAACCGCATTTACGGGATATTCACCTGATCGATTTCTATCAACGCCTGAGGTTTCCCACTGACAAGGTTGGGCTGATTGTCGGTCTAACCTTCACGAACTCGGAGCGTTGCCCCGCCCCCGGGGAGGCGCAGGTGCTCGGCGATTCACAAAGCCGGGACCCTGTCTCACCAGGAGTGGGACCGAACTTCGCTCCCGAAGAAATTTTGAAACGGGTTGACCTGTGTCGCCTGAAACCCTGTTGAAACTGGAGGATTCGATTTTTCGCCTGGTGGAGCGCTTCAGGGCGCTGCAGAGTGAAAACCGGAATCTGGAAGTACAACTTAAGGAATTAAAGCAAGAGCTGGAGGAGCTGGAGAGCAAGAAGGAAGGGCAGGAGGAGCGATTGAGGCGATTGGATCAAGAGCGACAGAGAATTCGTCAGCTGGTCGAATCGGCCATCCGAAAAATCGGGTCCTTGGAAGACCCGGCCTCCCTACTCAGCCCGAGACGATAATGGGGTCGGATTCGGAGCAGGTCACGACTGTCACCATCTACAACCGCACCTACCACGTGCGCAGCGGAGGAGACCCTGAGCACGTTCTGAGGTTGGCCCGCTTTGTGGACGAGAAAATGCTCGAGCTATCGGAACACACATCCACAGTAGACACGTTGAAGATCGCCGTCCTGGCGGCATTGAACATCGCCGACGAATACGTAGCGGCCCAGGACGAGTTGGAAAATCTGAGGCGGGCGCTTTCGGAAAGCAGCGAACGAATCACCGAGCGGATCGACTCCGTGTTGGATTCCGCGTCGTCTTGACCGCTTTGAACGATTAGGGTATGATGATCGTGGCCCTGCAATGCTCGTGATGGTCGGTAGAAATTGAGCCAACATTTTCTACTCGGGATTTCGGGTCCTTTCATTGTGAGCAATCCCTTGCGGAATTGCCTAATGTGAGAGGTAGATGTCCCACCTGCAAAGGCAGGTTCAATCTCGCAGCCACACGGCAGAGCAGGGATCCCCTTCCTTCTTGAAACTCATTCCGCTCGCTCGGCTTTTCGGGAGAAATGCCGATGTGGCAAGACCCCCTGTTGATCGGGCTGATTCTGGTCGCCGCGATCGCCCTAGGTGTTTGGTTTCTGCTCAAGATGCGCGTCGTGGACCGCCGGCTCAACGAAGCCGACGCGGAGGCCCGGCGTCGACTCGACGAGGCCCGTGTCGAGGCAGAAAGGCTCAAAAAAGAAAAGCTGGTCGAGGCCAAGGAGGAGATGCTTGGCTGGCGCGCCGAAGCCGAAAAGGAACTGCAGGAGCGGCGGCGCGAGATCGACTCCCTGCAGCGTCGGCTCGACCGGGACAATGATCAGCTCAAGAAACGCCAGAAAGAGGCTCGCGACGAGGAGCGCCGACTCCAGGCGCTGACCGCGCAGATCGACAAGCGCGAGCAGGAAAGCCGGGCCTTGCGCGAGGAATTGCAGAGTAGCCGCCAGGAGCAGATTCGAGCGCTCGAGGCGGTGGCCGGGCTGACCGCCGAAGAGGCCCGCAAGATGCTCGTCCAGTCCCTCCAGGAAAGTGCGCGCCACGATGCCGCTGTGCTGGCCAAGCGGATCGAGGAAGAGGCCCGCGAGAGGGCCGAGCTGGAAGCTCGGAAGATCATCACCCACGCGATTCAGCGCTGCGCGGCGGAGCATGTCGTCGAGTCGTCGGTCGCGGTGGTCGATCTGCCCTCCGACGATATGAAGGGCCGCATCATCGGCCGCGAAGGACGAAACATCCGAGCCCTCGAGCAGGCGACCGGGGTGGACCTGATCGTCGACGACACCCCCGAAGCCGTCATCCTCTCCAGCTTCGACCCGCTTCGCCGTGAGATCGCCAAGCAGGTGATCGAACGTTTGAT
>JBFGHF010000159.1:0-7831 GCA_041578355.1 Acidobacteriota bacterium | reverse complement strand
GTGGCCACCTGCCTCGACTGCCACGACTACCATGGGATTCTCCCCGTCGAGGATTCCCGTTCGCCGGTTCACCCGCTACGGGTCGCCGAAACCTGCCGATCCTGTCACGCCGACGCTGAGCGAATGGCCGAGTCGAGCAAACAGACAGGATCGGCGATCGGATTCGATCAATATGCACGCTGGAGACAAAGCGTCCACGCCCGCGCCCTGCTGGAAAGACAAGATCTCTCCGCGCCCACTTGCAACGATTGCCACGGCAATCACGGAGCGGCTCCGCCAGGTGTGGAATCCGTGGCCTTCGTGTGCGGCAGCTGCCACGGCCGGGAAGCCGAACTCTTCCGGGCCTCGGCCAAAAAAGGGACTTGGGAAGTTCACGCGGCGTTTCTGGAAGAGTCCGGTGCTGATCTGTGCGACGCCTGTCACGAGTCGGAGCGCTTCGCACCACACGTCAAAAAGCCCCATGCCTTCAGCGAGTGCGCCTCTTGCCACGGCAATCACGCGATCGTGCGTCCCACACTCGCCCTCCTCTCTCCCTTACCCGAAACACCTTGCGCTCTGTGCCATGAAGGGACCGCTCTGAGTACGGAGCCGAGCGCTTCCAGCCAGTCCGCACAAAGATACCGAGAGACGCGGGACGATCTGCTGCAACGGGGTGCCGAGCAGGGCCTGGCGGGAACAGACCTCTTCAATTGGATGGTGGAGCGTTGCCTGGATCTCCCGATGCACAGCGTCTATCCGAGCCGGGAAGCCGGCAAACTGCGTCCTGAATTCGAAACGCTCTTCCGCAAGTTCCGGATCGGGCCGACCCGCTACGTCTATGCCGACCCGGAGACCGGTGCGGAAACCTCGATCGAAGTGGTGCGCTGCACCGATTGCCACAATCCGGAGGAAGGCGGTCAGGGTTTTCTGGAGCGGATCAGCGAATTGACCGCCTTGACGGCTCATGCCGAACGCAGGCTTTTGGCAGCAAAAAGGGGTGGCGTCGAGACCCGTGAAACATTCCTGGAGATCGACAAGGCGGTCGATGCTCAGATCAGCCTCGAGGTTTTGATTCACAGTTTCGATTTGGAAGGAGCGTTCTCGGAGCAGCACCGGACCGGCCTGGACCACGCCGAAGCGGCTCTCGAGTCCGCCGAGATGGCCCATTCTGAATTGTCTTCTCGCTACCGGGGGCTGGCGATCACTCTCATCATCGTCCTGGCGCTGCTCCTTGCCCTGGGGTTGAAAATCAGAGAACTGCCCTCGGACGAGGCGTAGAACGTAATGGGAATCGCCGACCCGAAGCGGCCTCGCGGCTTCGCTCCTCGGGTCGGCTCCCCGATCCCCAAACGCCCGCAACTCGTCGCTGCGGGAACTTAGGCCGCTACTTTTGTGCTTCCAACGAACCCAGCCAATCGATGATGGCCTGCAGCTCTTCGTCGCTACCTTTGAAGGGCTTCTTGTGTTTCTTGCCGTCCCTCTCCTGCTCGCCCTTGGCAAAAGCCGCGATCTCGGCAAAGCTGTGCTTGGTTTCATACCCACTCAAATCAGGTCCCTTGAGCTTTTCGGCCTTGGTTTTGGCCTCAATTCCGGCAGCTGCGGCCGAATGGCACATGTTGCAGGCATGGGTCGTAAACAGCGCCTTTCCATCCAGCTTCGGCCCACCCGACTCAGCGGCTTGGGTCGTCGACTCGGCGGTGCCGAGGACGAAAAACAATGCAATCGATAACAGAATCAAGATCGAAACTAACCGGCTCATTGGCGGTCCTCCTTAGTTACAAACTTCCTCGTCCTGTTTGCATGCAATGTTAATACCTAACCGAGAACCGCGTCGACAGGGGAGCTGCACTGTAAACCGTTCAGTCTCCGTGATGGAACCGGGTCAAAAAACCCAGGTTCGCGCCCTCCGTGATCACCGAAGGGCCCCCGTCCCTTCCCGGAAACACCCCTCACACCGGTGAGAGAATTCGAGCGAGTTGACGCCCGCGGGAATCTGAACCAGACTCGTGCTGACGACATCTTCAGAATGCAGCGTGAAACAGCGTGAAACAAGGAAGGTGGGGATGAGAAGAGAAAGCGTGTTGGCGGCGCTCTTACTGACCGGCTTGCTCAGTGCGACAGCCGTGATGGGGGAAATCAAGGTCGACCCAGGCCAAAAATATCTTTTGCTGGCGACCCAAAAGACTTCCACCATGCAGAAAGAGTTGGCCGAAGCCGCCGGGATGGGGTTCCGGGTTCTGGCCGGATCTCCCACCAGCGGAACGGAAATGGCCATTTTCCTGGAAAGGGTGACCGAGCAACCAAGCGTGTTCGAATACTTGCTGCTGGCCACTACCCGAACCGGGACCATGAACAAGGAATTGAACCGCGAAGGAGCCAAGGGGTTCCGACTGTTGCCCAGCACCCTGATCGCCAAAGAACAGATGTTCGGAGGCGTGGAGATCGTGGCGCTTCTCGAAAAAGAGCCGAACTCGACGAAAACCTACGAGTACCGATTGCTGGCCACCACGCTCACTTCGACTCTCCAGAAAGAGGTCGGCGAAGCTCGCCAAGCCGGATTCGAACTGGTCGGAATGGTCAGCCGGGGCGAACACATCGTGATCATGGAGAAAGTGGCCGCGGCGAACTAGGTCGGCAAAAGTTCACAAGCTGGTCAAGTCTGAGCTCGGGGAGATCGTAATCGGTATTTACCGTTGTCGAAGATCGTTGGCGACACAGCTCCGATCTCGGAAAGCGGGCCGATTACGAACACGATTACGAATACGATTACGAGACCTCACGGCGGCATGAGGTGGCTCGCTACAACTGGATGTCCGCCAAGGCGATGTCGAGCACCTGCAAGGCGTAGTCGATATCTTCGCGGCTGATGCAGAGAGGGGGTTTGAGGCGCAGAACGTTGCCGTGCAATCCGCCCCGACCCAGTAAGACCTGATGACGGCGGGCGCTTTCCATGACTTGCAGCGCCGCCCGGCTCGCCGGTTTCTTGGTTTTGCGGTCCGAGACAAGCTCGGCAGCCAGCATGAGGCCCTCCCCGCGCACGTCGCCGAGTATGGGGTGTCGGGATTGGAGATCTCTCAGACCGGCCTTGAAATAGGCACCTTGCTTTCGGGAATTCTCGACCAGCCCCTCTTCATCGATGACCTCCAGGACTGCCAATCCGGCTGCCGCCGCCACCGGATTTCCGCCGAAGGTATTGAAATGGAGACGGCGGGCCATGACTTCGGCGATCTCCCGCCGGGTGATCACAGCCCCCAGGGGCATGCCGTTTCCGAAAGCCTTGGCGCAGGTGACGATATCGGGCACCACGCCGAAATGCTCGAAGCCCCAATAACGCCCGGTGCGGCCGAAGCCCGTTTGCACCTCGTCGGAAATGCAGACCCCTCCGAATTCGCGGGCGGCCTGGTAGGCCGATTCGAAATAGTTGGGCGCACCGTAGGTAACGCCCCCCACTCCTTGAATCGGCTCGGCGATGAAGGCGGCGATCTCACCCGGTGTGGAGGCGGCGATCAGATCGCGCATCTCTTCCACGCTCTGCTGCGCGATTTCCTCGGGACTCCCCGAGAAGGGACTCCGGTAAGGGTCGGGGCAGACCGCGTGGTGTAGCGCCCCCCCTGCCGGCAACGGAAACTTCCAGGTGTGGAGGGCGGTCAGCCCCATGGTTGCGGCGGACCCGCCGTGGTAGCCGGTTCTGACCCCGATCACATCGGAACGTCCCGTGTAAAGACGGGCCATGGCTACCGCCAGTTCGTTGGCCTCGCTGCCGCTGTTGGTGAAGTAGGCGACTTCCAAGCCTTCCGGCAACTTGGCGGAGAGCCGGCGCGCCAGTTCCACGATATTGGGGTGGAGATAGACGGTCGAAGCGTGCTGCAGCCGATCGATCTGCTCTTTGATCCGGGCCGCGACCCGGGGGTGCGAATGGCCGCAGGAAACCACCGCCACGCCCGCCAGCAGGTCGAGGTAACGGCGCCCGGTTTCGTCGTAGAGATACTGCAGGTGTCCCTCGACAATCAGCAAAGGCTCCTGATAGAACGTGAAAAGACCCGGGTTGCAGTATCGCTTGCGGTCTCGGAGCACTTCGTTCCGAGGAGGCCCCGCATAGGGGCGCGGACGGTGATCGCAGGCGGGCAAGGCAAGGCTGCTGGGAGCGACTCTTGACATCGTTCATCTCCTTTTTCTCGGCTCGCGGCCCCGGCCTTTCGGGGCCTGGGCCGGAAGGGCCGGAAGAAGCCAATCCATTGGACTTTACCACAGCCTCCCAGGCGATCGAGAGCAGCCGACGCCCGCCGGGCGCCGAGCTTGTAATCCTTGCGCTTCTGTGCGCAGCCGGACTTCTCCAGATCGTTATCCAGGGAATCGTCCCGGCTTGGCAGCATGCAGGTGGCGATTTCGCGAATTATTACACCGGGGCCCGGCTGGTCGCGCAAGGTGCGGACCTTTCTTCAGCCTACCGAGACTTCACTTGGTTTCAGCAGCAGATCGACGGCGCCGGCATCGAGAGGCAGCTGGGGGGATTCATTCCTCACCCGCCGCCTACGGCATTGGTGATGATGCCCCTCAGCACGCTGAACCCGCTGAGCGCCAAGCGGGTTTGGACACTGACGAATTTGGGTCTCGCCGCTCTGGCGGCGTGGCTGATCAGCCGCGTGTTCGCACTCAACCTGCTTTGGAGCTCGGCCATCCTCTTTGCCGCCTGGAGCGGCCTCGTCAACAATATCCGATTCGGCCAGCTTTATCTCTTGATTCTGGTGTTCCTACTCCTCGGGCTGCGTCTCTGGCAACACGGCAGGCCTGTTGCCGCCGGTTTCTTTCTGGGGGCGCTCTGCCCGGTCAAGTACGTCGGGGCGGCCTGGCTGGCCGAATCAGCCTGGAGGGGCCGGTGGAAAATGGTCGCTTCCGGACTCTCAGCTGCGGCAGGCGTGACGGCCCTAGCGATCTGGATGACCGGATGGGAGCCTTTTGCGGTTTTCCTGAGCGAAGTTCTCCCTCGCCATCTCGCCGGCGAACTGCAAGACCCCTTTTCGCTTCGGCTTCAATCCTGGAACAGCTTGCTGCGGCGTCTTTTTCTGGCAGAGCCCATCTTCAATCCGCAGCCCTGGAAGGAGTCTCCCGGATGGTTTTTCTTCACCCGGGCGCTCTCACAGTGCCTGATTGGAGGCTTTTCGGTTTTGATGGTGTGCTCCGCACAACTCGAAAACTTGAGATTGACGACGAACTTCCGATGGGGGTGGCTGGCTCTGGCGGTTCTGCTCCTTTCTCCGGGAGGCGCCACCTATCATTTTCTGCTCCTGACGATCTCCGCCGGGGCGTTCATCCAGATCTTCCTTTCCAGGGGTCAACGCCTCCAGGCGGTTGCCACTCTGTTGCTCTGTTGGGCCGTCAATGTACCCCATCATCTATGGGTTGAAGACTGGGCGACCTTCTGGACTCAGCTCGCCTACACACGGCTGTGGATGCTCCTTCTCTTCGCCGCGGCGGTGGTGGCATGGACTCGGCCGGCGATTCAAAGACAGGCCGCCGACCGAGCCGTGATCCTGGCCTGGACGGGCTGGGTTTTGTTGAGCGGAGCCTGGCAGTGGTCGGTCCACCAACCTCTCGACATCGATCGCGCCCGGCCCTTGGTGATTTCGGGTCCGGAGTTTGGGCGCCACCTGGGCTTGATCCTCGATCATCCCGACATCGGCACCAATCAGACGGTGTTCACCTATTGCGAGATCTTTGCGGAGCGGTACGCGGTTTGGGCCGAGGACGGAAGGCGATGGACCCCGCCACTGGACCGCAACTTCACCAACCCCAGCCTCGGGCCCGACGGCCGGCTGCTCGTGGAAACCGTGCGCGAGGGCCGAACCGAGATCTGGGTCAGCGAAGGGCGGGGCGCAGAGCCTTCCCCGTTGACCGTCGGAGAGGATCCGGCCTGGTCTCCGCCCGGCGATCGATTCGTCTTCTCCCGAAAGGGAAGACTTCATCTGCAGTCGGGCGAACCGGCTGGCTCTCAGATTCTGCCCTCTTCAGGGCCCGCCAGCCGTCCCGCATTCTCCAGCGACGGCCGACTCGCCTACGTGGTCGAGACGGAAGACGGCTTCAGTGTGAGAACGCTCGAACTGGAAACCGGGGCCGAAACGGAGATCCTCCACCAGTTCGCCCCGATCCATTCCCTCTCCTGGTCCGAAAACGGAGCCCTGATCCTTTTCAGCACCACAACCGCAGGGAACCGAGACATCTGGAGCGTGGCAGTCGGAGATCGTTCCGTGAGCCGTTTGACTTCTCACCGGGGCCGCGACGACAATCCCGTGTGGGACGCAAGAAATGGCCGGATCGTCTTTACTTCGGATCGCGGCCGGGGGCTGGAATTCAGCACGCTCTATTGGATTCCCTTGCCGGAGAATTCTCGATGAGGAGGGAACGGTTTCGCATCGGCTGGGCCAGGCTTCTGGATCGGTTCCCGGGCCGATGGCTCGTCTGGCTCTGCGCTTTGCGCCGTGGCTCTGGTCGCAACGAACTCGAGGGCCGGCCTCGAAAGATCCTTTTCATCAAGCTCTGGGGAATGGGGAGTGTGATCCTATCCCAGCCCGCCCTGGCCGAACTCCGCAGACTCCACCCCGGGGCGACACTTCACTATCTGACCTTCGAGCAGAATCGTGATCTCTTCGAATGGATTCCGGAGGTCGACAAGGTCCACGCCGTCCCCTTTCATAGCCTTCGGGCCTTTCTCAAGAACTCGCTCTGGTTGATCGGGTGGCTCCGTCGCGAACGATACGACTTGATCGTCGACGCCGAATTCCTCGCCAATTACTCGACGTTGGTGGCACGGATCTCGTCACCGAAGGCGAGCCTGGTCGGTTTCAGCCGGACCCAAGACATGCGATCCCGTCTGCTCGACGTCTGTGTGCCTCTCCAGAGCCAGGGTCACGTCAGGAATCGTTTCCTGGATTTGGTGCGGCCCGACAAGGGGGGCCAGGACTATCGTGCTGCGCCCCGACTGCGAGCACCCCGACCGAGGCCCGCTGGAGCAATACTCTCGCCTGCTCTCCCCGTGGAACTCGGCGCCTTTCTGGTTGTCAATGTCAATGCGGGTCCCTTGGCGCCGGAACGCCGATGGCCGAGAAGTCGCTTCGTCGAACTCGCTGGACTGTTGCTGGAGCGTTACGATGCCGGCATCGTGCTGATCGGCTCCGCCTCGGAGCGCCCCTATGTCGAACCTGTGGCGGAGGCGCTGGCGGGGCAACGAGTTCTCAATCTCTGCGGCGAACTGACTTTGGGCCGTCTCGCTTCGCTGCTCCAAGACAGCTCTCTGCTGATCAGCAACGACAGCGGCCCCCTTCATCTGGCGGCGGCGCTCGATGTACCGCTGGTGGGGTTCTTCGGTCCCGAGAGCCCGACGCGCTACGGCCCGGTCAGTCGCCGGAGGCTCGTCTTCTATCGCGGGCTGCCCTGCAGTCCCTGTATGAGCGTCGCCAACGCCAAAGCAGTTCGATGCTCGAACGGTTTACGCTGCCTCCAGGGCCTGGAGGTATCCGCCATCGCGGCACGGCTCTTCCATTTCGTCGACCAGTATCGTCTCCTCAAGCGGCGTGCGGCCCGAGCCGAAGACCGTTTGGGGGCCGCGGAGCAGGTTCGGTTGGAAGCCACGAGTCTGCCGATTCCGGTCGTTGCAGCGCTCGACGGCTACCGAGTCAGTTCATGAATGCAACCACGGTGCTCCTCAACCCTCCCGGGAACGAGACCTATCTGCGCGACTACTTCTGCAGCAAGATCTCGCAAGCGGATTACCTCAACGCCCCCATCGATCTGCTCTCGTTGAGCGGTTGGATGGCGACCTTGGGATCGGTTCACCTCGTCGACGCCATCGTGGATC
>JBFGHF010000158.1:0-7854 GCA_041578355.1 Acidobacteriota bacterium | reverse complement strand
TCGAACTTTTTGACCGTGGCGTGCATCATGGGTGTAGTAAAATAGCGCGAGTTTGCACGGGTTCCGGAATTGATCATGCGCCTGAAATCATTCATTTCATTGGTTTTCCTGTTGTTGTTGTCCATGGCTGACGCCGCTGCTCAGATCACGCCGTCAGGGGCCACGCCCGACAAATGGGAGTTTTCTTTCTTCGGTGGGTTCGGCAGTCTGGGTGGAACCTCACAGGTCATCACCCCGGTGGAAGGCGGCGGGACGAACACGGTGAGCTTGAACCAAGAAGGCGGCTACGTCCTGGGGCTGAGGATCAACGAAAATCTGGGCCGGTTCTTCGGAGCCGAACTCGAGTACAGTATCGCCGACCACACCACCACCCTGTTCAACGTGCAGCCGGGCTCGATTCCCTTCGCGATTGATCAGCGAGTCCACAACATCAACTACAACGGCGTGGTTTACGCCAAGCCGCGCGGCAGCCGGGTTCGCCCTTTCGGGGCCGTGGGAGCGGGAATGAGCCTGTTCCATGTTTCGCAGGACTCCGGACAGCTCGGAGTGCTCACCGGGCTCGACCTGAAGGATCGCTGGAAGTTCGCCTTGACCGTGGGGGCCGGGGTGAAGATCGCCATGGGCAGGCGCTGGGGAGTCCGACTCGACTTTCGCGATCACATCAGCGGACTTCCCGACTACGGGCTTCCTCGCTCCGCGATGATGGACAACGGTGTCATCAGCCCCGCATTCCGGCCCGACGGCCTCTACCACCACTTGCAGTTCGTGGTCGGAATCAGTTACTGGTTCGACCCTTGACGGCTTCCTGATGAGAATCAAACGCTGCTTGTGCCCGTTGCTGATCGGGCTCGTTGTCGGCTCCACCCTGGGGGCCGGGGAAAGCGGACTGAGAACTCCCGCTTTCCTGAAATCGGCCCGAACAGGTTTCGACGAGATCTACAATCTCGATTACCAGCAGGCCCTGACGACCTTCACCGAACTGCGCAAGATCCACCCCGACCATCCCGCTCCTCCCCTTTACATGGCCACCGCCGTCTGGCTCAAGGAGCTGTTCGCGCGTCAGGAGCTGGATGTGGACAAGTTCATCGCTCCCAGCTACTTCGACAAGCCGACCGACCGTGTGATGCCCGCTGCCGAGAGGGCCCGCTTCGAAGAGCTGATCGCCGAATCGATGCAAAAAGCGGAGAAGATCCTCGAGGCCAACCCGGGCGACAAGGACGCACGCTATTTTCTGGGAAGTGCCGAAGGGGTGAAAGCATCCTTCTCGATCACCATCGACCGAAGCCGCAGCGCCGCCTTCAAACACGGCAAGAAGGCCTACTCGTACCATCACGACCTGGTCGAGCAGGACCCCGAGTACTGGGACGCCTACATGAGCGTGGGGCTGTACGAATATGTGGTGGGCAACCTGCCCTGGTACATCAAATGGATCGCCACCATCATCGGCTACCGGGGGAGCAAGGAGCGCGGCTTCGAATATCTCACTCTCGCCACTCAGAAAGGCCAGTTCATCGCCGACGATGCCCGGATCTTGCAGATGGTGCTCTTCGTCCGTGAAAAGCGCTACGAGCAGGCCCTCGCCAACGTCCGCCACCTTCTCCGCGTTGCACCCAGGAACATCCTGCTTTACCTGAACGAGGCGCAGATCCTGGAACGGATGGGGCGGACCGCGGAAGCGTCTGAACGCTACCAGAAGATCGTCGAGTTCGCCGAGTCGGGTCGGCCCAACTTCGACCGGGTGCCGCTCGACGGGCTACGCTACACGGTGGGGCGCAAACTCCTCGAATTGGGAGAAGCCGGCCCAGCGCTCGATCATTTTCAAAAGGCGATAGACGACCCCCAGACCTCTCCCAAGAATCGGGTCTTGAGCCGTTTGGGCTCGGGGTTGGCCCTCGATCTTCAAGGGCTCCGGGAAAAGGCTTTGGAGTATTACGAGAGCGTCTTGAGCGGGGAGGACTTCGAAGATGCCCATCGAGAGGCGAGGCGCTACCTGGCCAAGCCGTTTGGCCGCGAGGGCTAGACGCCGGGCGTCTCTCCGCCCCCGCAAAACAACGCCCAAGCCGGCACCGCCCCGCAAAGCTCCCTCAGGGCCGATTGATGTACTTCTCGTAGAGCTGCGTGTGCCTGCTCTCGAGTTCGACCTCGGCTCCATTGATAAAGAGGTGGCGAATCTGGGTCTGGTACTCCAGGATGTCTCCGTCGGCGACAACCAGGTTGGCGATCTTGCCTTCCTCGATGCTCCCCAGCCGATCGGCCACTCCCAAGAACTCGGCGGGGCTGAGCGTGATAGCGCGCAGAGCGGCCTCGTAGGGAAGCCCGTAAGCCACGGCGTTGCCGATCTCGAAGGGCAGGGTGCGCACGTCCGATGACCCCCCGGTCGCCAAAGCGAAAGCCACTCCCTTCTCGTGAAGGATGGCCGGAGTTCGGTACATGATGTCGATCGGATCGTCCGCGGAGGGTGGCAGAGCCTGGGTGGCGCCCAGGATCACGCGGGCATTGTGCTCCTTCAAGAAATCGGCCACCTTGGCGGCCTCGCGGGCGCCCAGGATCACGTAGTTGAGTTTTTGTTCCTCGGCGAACTTCACCGCCTCCTTGATGTCGACGCGGCTGGACGCCTCGATCAGAACCGGCTGCTCGCCTCGCAGGACGGGCAGCAGAGCCGCAAGTTGCTTGTCGTACTCGACTTCAGCACCGGCCTGCTGCGCCCTCGCATAGTGACGGGCCTTGTCCAGGATCTCCTTGATCTCGCCGATCTTCTCGTCGAACTCCTTCTTCTGCTCCGAATGAGGTCGATTCGATCCTCCTCCCCCGCCGAAAAAGCCTCCACGCAGGGGAAGCAGTGCGGGGAAGTCGAGGATCTGGGCGGCGTGCCGGTCGACCTCCATTTCCTCAGGCGACCAGCCGGCCAGGTGCATCACCGCCGCTTGTCCGGGCATGGTTCCGCCGCTGGGACGGGTCAGCACGTGGGTGATTCCGTCGACTCGCGCCACGGGAATGTGCTCGCTCTCGACATGAAAAGCGCTGAAGGCCAGCAGATGGGGCGTGAATTCCCCCATTTCGGAATAGTCGTTGGTGACGGCGACCGCCCCCACTTCGGTGAGGCCCATCTGGGTGTTTGCGTTGAAGAGGCCGGGATAGACGGTCAGTCCGCGCCCGTTGATGACGCGGCTTCGCGAGGGGATGCGGACCCGCTCTCCCACAGCGCTGATCTTGCCGTCGCTGACAACCACCGTGCCGTTTTCAATCGTCGGTCCGGAGACGGTCACTATGCGGGCGTTGCGGATGGCGTAAGTGGTCTGAGCCGGAAGCGCCGCCGTCTGCAGCATGAAAAGGGCCGAAAACACGGCCCCGAGCTTGAGAAAAGAAGACAATCTGCTCATCGCGCACCTCCCGGACTGGGGATATCGGGAGAGACTCTCCGTCCCTCGAGGGAGGCGGATTCATCACCCTGGGGAGTCCCGGTTCCGACAAACGTGTCGCCTTCGACCGTCCCTTCAAAAGAGATATCGACGGCTCCGAAGCCGACGTCGGCGTTGACCTTGAAAGAAAAGCGGTTTCCTGAAACCGAACCGTCGAAGATCTCCATCGTGCCCAGCTCCTCGTGGCTGATCTGGCCGGTGAGAGATTCTCCCTGCTGCAGCAATTGGAAGCGAAGCAGCATCGTCTCGTCGGGAGTTGTGACGGTCACTTCCCAACCGCCTGTGACGTCGACGACGTCTTTGCCGCCCGGTTGCGGTTTGTCCTTGGCTTCGTCGCGCTCCAGCAATTCCTGCTTCTCGGCCTCCAACCGGGCCATCCTCTCGGCATCCTTTTCGGGACTGTAGTAAAGCTCACCGTCCAGAAAGACCATTTCGGGAACGGCATAGACGCTCAGAGGGTATTGATTGAAGACGACGAGGTCGGCGTCTTTGCCCACTTCGAGGGAGCCGACCCGGTCGTCGATCTGGAGCTGCTTGGCGGGGTTGAGGGTGACCAAGGCCAATGCCTCAGCCTCGCTCAGGCCACCGTAACGCATCGTCTTGGCCGCCTCCTGGTTGAGGTGCCTGGCTTCCTCCGCGCTGTCGGAGTTGATCGAGACAACGACCCCCTTGCGGGTCATGATCGCCGCGTTGTGGGGGATTGCGTCGTAGGCCTCCACTTTGTAGGCCCACCAGTCCGAGAAGGTGGATGCCCCGGCGCCGTGGGCGGCCAGTTCCTTGGCCACTTTGTAGCCCTCCAGTACGTGCTGGAAAGTGGCGATTTTGAAGTTGAAGTCGTCGGCCACGCGGAGCAGCATCAGGATCTCGTCGGCCCGGTAGCTGTGCGAGTGGACCAGCCGCTCTCCCTTGAGGATCTCGGCCAACGGTTCGAGCTTGAGGTCTCTCCGCGGGGGGATGGCCGGGGTCCCGGCTGCTTGCTTCTTCTCGTACTCCTCCCAGTCTTTCAGGTAGGCGACGGCGTCGGCGAAGGCGCTGCGGATCACGTCTTCGACACCCATCCGCGAGGAGGGGTAGCGTCTGGGATTGCCTCGTGCGAAGAGAGGAATGCCGGGTCGCTTGGTGTTTTCCCCCAGAGCGAACTTGATGCCCGGCTTGGCGCCCTTGAAGAGCATCTCCTCGGCACTCTTGCCGTAGCGGAGCTTGATCACGGCGTTCTTGCCGCCGATCGGATTGGCGCTACCGTGCAGAACGTTGGCCGTCGTCACTCCACCGGCCAAGTCGCGGTAAATGTTGATCTGTGTGGGATCGAGTACGTCTTCGATACCCGTCATCGAGGAGACGGCTACGGCCCCTTCGTTGATCGAATCGGCGGCGATGTGGGAATGACAATCGATCAAGCCCGGCGTGATCCATGTCCCGGTGGCGTCGATCACCCGGGCGTTGCCGGGGTTGCCGACAGCGGTCCCCAGGGCCGCGATCTTGCCGTCCTGAATCAGCAGGGAGCCGTTGCGGATGGTCCCGTTGCTGACGGTCATGATGGTTGCGTTCTGGATCAGAACGTCCTCTCCGTGCAACGGAGAAAACAGGGCCAGAACGATCAGTATTCTCAGGGATTTCATGATGATCTCCTCTCCCTTGTCACGAGCGTCCATTCTCGCGGTCAGGGAATGCGGCTGCCTTCCATGGGCGCCGAGCCCATTCCTGCAAGGGTTGCAGTGCCGCTCAAGCTGTCTCCCGAGACGGTTCCCGAAAAGCTCACGACTGCGGTATTGCCCTGCATGTCGAACTCGATCTTGAAGGAAAAGTCCTGGCCGCTGACGCTGCCATCGTAAATGCTCGTGGTCCCCATGTCGCTGGTGACGTCCCCGGAGAGATCGGCTGCCTGCTGTTGCAGGTTGAAGGTCATCGACTGGTTCCCGCCCGGAGTCTGAATGCTGACGCTCCACGATCCGGACATGTCGATGCCGGCGACGTCGCCACCGGCGGTCGGTGCATTCTTCGCTTTGGCCGGGAACTCCTCGTGGACTCCGTCGACAAAGACGTGGCGGATCTGAGCGTCCTTGTCGAACAAGTCGGCGTCGGCAACCACCAGGTTTGCGATCTTGCCCGGCTCGACGCTCCCCAACTGCTCGCTGACCCCCAGGATCTGCGCCGCGGTCAGACTCGCGGCCTTGAGTGCGGCCTCTTTGGGCAACCCTTCCTCGACGGCTTTGCGGAGGTTCTGAAGAAAGTCGCGGGCGTTCGCCCCGTCCGAATAAAAAGCGAAGCGGACGCCGGCTTCGTGGAGCCGGGCCGCCGCGCGGGGCGCATCCAAACGATAACGCAGAGCATCGACCGTCTCCTCGTCCTCGGGATGCGGATCGCGGGGCTTGGGCGGGTATTTGAGGCTGACCAAGACCGGGATCTGCTTCTGCTTGAGAAGTTCGGCAGCCGCGGGCGCTTCGAATCCGCCGGCGATGATGCACCCGGCATCGAATTCAGAGGCCAGACTCACCGAACGGCGGATTTCGCGTTCCCGCGCGGCGGGGAAAATCAGCGGGAGCTTGCCCTCGATCACCGGTTGAAGGGCTTCCAGCGTGCGGTCCGTCTCGGGTCTCTTCAGTCCCCGCGGGTTCTGCGAGTAGACGGCCCAGGCTTTTCGATAGTGCTGGGCGTCGAGAAGAGTCTGTCGCATGTGGGCGATCACTCCCATCAGCGAGCCCGGATAGGTCCGAAATCCCAATGTCTGGTAGGCCATTTTTAAAGCCACATCCGATCGGATGATGGAGGAATCGGCGTCATCCCAACCGACATTGACGACGGCCGTCCGGCCTCGGAAGATCCCTTGATCGGGCGCAACGTGCCAGCTCAAGACCCCGGAGCGTCTCCAGTCATCGGCACGATCGATCTCGAGCATGTCGGCCGCCGAGACATGGGCGAAATAGCCCGGACCTTCCTGGTCGGCGCTCTCGCCGCCCCCGCTCTGACTCTGTCTGCCCGACGGCCCCGCAGGACGCTGTTGCCCTCCACCGGAGGCCTTGCGAAAGCCGTTTTCCGTCAGAGAGTCGATCAGCCCCGGGTAGATGAACATCCCCGCGAGGTCGACTTCCCAGGCTCCCGGCGGGACCGAGATCCCGGAACCGATAGCCTCGATCATCCCGTGGCTGACCACCACGGTGGTGTCCGTAAGAACCCGACCGTCACCCACCACCACCGTGGCGCCGGTGAGCGCGAAAACGGGGGGCTCCGGACGGGGAATGGCTCCGATGTCGTCCTGGCCCAGGGCGCTGCCCAGGAACAAGACCAGAACCAGTGGTATCACTCTGGCCATACATCCTCCTCTTGGCGGGGGTCTGGAGAATCCGATTGTCGTCCGAGAAAATCAGCCAGCCCCGTGAGGCCCACAGTCTATGCGAGGGACAATTGAAGTGGCAAGCCGAAAACCGGAAGATTTGTCTGCCGCCTGGCGGCCTTTGCCGCCTGCCGTTCATTAAGCAACAATAACTGCGATGTTTCGGCCCCGTATCAAGAAATCGGCCCTCAAGACCGCCTGGAAAATGGTGAATACCATCTTCGCTCGCTTCCCCTTCTCGCCGGCCGAAAAAGACCTGTTGTTGAACTGCTCAACGATCGTCGCTCTGCAGGACCTCGAAGGGAGCCGGGTGGAGTGGAGAAAGCATCCGGAACGGGGCCTGAAACTGGTCTTCTCCGGTGGCGCCGTCGGATTGGAGAGCAGCGGCTGGCGCCCCGGCATCCGAGCGCTCTACAGCGAGCAGGAAGTGGAGGAAGCCATGGATCGGGCCGAGGGTCTCTTCGACCGCTACGGTCTGGACGAGGAAGAGCGGGCCGCCCTCTTCACGGCGCTCCCCTGCCTGGGGCTCAATGCTCTCGGGGAGTTTCTCGAATGGACGAAGAAGCCTCCCTTTCCGGAGCTGGTCTAGACTGCCTTCAAAGCTGCGATCGCGAGGGCGTGTTGCCCAAATCGGTCCGTTGAGCCGGAGACCTTGAATGGCAGTCGATGCGGGTGTGGAGAGCCCCGGAGGGGCGGTGTGAAATAGCCCAGGGCTTCAGCCCTGGGTATTCAGCTCAGTGCGTCATCGCGTAGATGATGTAGTTGATTCCCAATCGGAATGCGAGATCGGCGTAGCGACGCGGGTAGACCTCCTGCTCGGCCCACTCCCAGGCGTCTCCCAGGTCGACGTTGTGGTTGATCATCACCATCAAGCGCCCGGTTTCGTCCTCGATTCCCATGTAGCGTTGCTTAAACCCGCCTTTTTCCCAGGTACGGCCCGAGTAGACGTACTGCAATCCGGGCACCTGAATCAGCTCTTCGATGTCGTAATAGCAGTGGAAGATGGGGTGATCCGGCGGAAGGTCAAAGGGCTCGTACTCGGGAAAGACCTTCTTGATCTGTCGATAGAAGTTGCTCCATTCATAATCGCCGTGAAAATCGTCC
>JBFGHF010000157.1:0-7856 GCA_041578355.1 Acidobacteriota bacterium | reverse complement strand
TATACTTTGGCCTCCGACTGTGGGCCTATAGCTCAGTTGGTTAGAGCGCACGCCTGATAAGCGTGAGGTCGGTAGTTCGAATCTACCTAGGCCCACCACGAAGTCTTGGAAATCCCAGCCCACATTACTGAGCCGCGCGCGTCAGCAAGCGGCACTCCGGAAGAACGAGCCGGGGACGCCCGATTCCTGGTTTCGCCCCCGGATCGGGCCGCCACGCGGCGTTTCGCGACGGCGGCCGTCGCAGTCCCCATCGCTTCAGCCAAGGCGATCCCCTCAGCTTTTCCGCCGCTTGCTCAGGCGCGCGGCTCAGTGGGGGGTCCCGGGGTGTGTCCGGGCATTGCTCTTCGGCCGGGCTTACGTGCAGCTTGCGAACCGCGATTGCCAGGGTCCGGCTGTCCGTTCCCCTGCCGATCTCGCTGGGGCTGACGGCGTCGGGCAGCTCGAATCCCAGTGTCAAAACGGCAGACCGGAGCAAGCGCCGCGGAATCTTGGTCCGAAACACGTGTAGCTTCTGCTCGGACGTTTCCCAGAGCGCGACTTGGCTTCCGTTGGCCAAGAGTCGGATCCTCTGCCGGGGCGCTTCGGGTTTGACGTAAGGGATGAATTCGGTTTCCAGGAGTAGATCGCCCGACACCTCGGGCAGACGCAAATACAAGTTGGCGCGACTGCCGTCGCTCCAACGGATCTTCGCCTCCGACGCGGCGGTCCAACCCATTCCCAGAAAGGGCTCAGCGTTTCCTTCGGCGCCCAACTCGAGCACGGTCCCGTAGTCGTAAAGCGGGAGCGTGTCGAGGCGAAAAGAGCTCATCATCACAGCCAGGGCCCTTCGGTCCCCGCCTCCTTCGACCGCCGTAGGCGCGGTTGCGTCGGGAAAGTCGAATTTGACCGTGAGCTGCGGAGACGAGCTGATTTCCTTGGGGATGGGCGTTGCGAGGGTGGACGTCCTGGCCCGGGTCGCGATCCACTCATCGAGCCTTGTCCCATTGGCCGACACCAACACGCGCTGTTGGGGGACCGCCCCGGGACGAATGTGGGGAAACAACCTGGCCTTCAGGAGAAGCTCCGATTGGACCGGCTCCAGATGGAAGATCAGCTCGGCTTGAGGCCCGCTGTTCCAACAACCCTTGCTCATGGGAGCGCTCCAGCCCGAACCCAGGTAGGGGTCTGCGTTGCCCATCAAGCCACATTCGATCGTCGTGCCGTAGCGATAGAGATAACGTTCCTCGGTTCTTTGGACTCGATCTTCTTCAAGGCATTCGACGCCCTCGGACACGAACCCGTTGATGGAGTAGCGTGTGATCTCCGGGCCTTCCGGCCGGTTTTCGAAGATGAAGAAAGGTCGGCTGCGAGGAGTGGCAGGATCGATCTCGAAAACCGAAGAGCCGGTCGCCTCGCCGTCCAACCCCGCTGCTTTCAAAATAGTGGGAGCGACATCCAGCAGGGACGTCGGGGCCCGCGACACCCGCAGCGGGCCGGAGCTGCTGGGAAGCTTTACCGTCAGCAGCGCCGCCATCCTGGGCAGGCAGGTTTCGATTCGCTCGCCGTTGAAGAAGAGTCCGACCTGGCTGCCGTGATCGCCCTGGAGAAGAATCAACGAAGAGTCGTAGACCCCGAGCTGTTTGAGCCGACTGAGCAGATCCAGGAAGATCTTCAGAATCGCCCTGGCCTCGTTCTTGTAGTTCTCCCGCGTTGAGGCCAAAACCTCTCCGGCGTGACTGCCGTCGGCTCGAGTCACGTAGGGAGGATGAGGCGGGAGCAAGTGGAGAAAATGATAGGCCGGCTTGGAGTTCGTCAAGCGGATGTTCTCGACGTAGTCGCGGAAGAACAGCTTCTCTTGATAGGTCGCCACGTTCTCAGGACCCGAAAAGGCGGGCGCGATCAACCAGCGGTTCTCGTTGTAGATGATCCTGCGCAGGAAGTGGGGAGATTGCCGAAAGAGCGCGACGTCGAAGAGGCGCGCCGCGTTGGCGATCCTCAAATCGGCCGCGCCGGCCGCGTAAACCGTCGGGACTTCGTAATAGTGGGAGTATTTTCCAGCCTCCATCGATTCTGTGGGGACCAGGTTCACCGTGTAGCCCGCCTCGTGGAGCCGGCTCTGAAACCCCTTCTCGATGGCCTCTTTGTAATAGTCTCCAGGCAATTGGTTGCCCTGGAAAGGCCGCCCCGAAAAGATGGCGGGAATCGAGAACGAGGTGTAGGGAGCGACGGCCACGTTCTCCTGGAAGAGCACGAAGCCCTCCAGTTCATCGGCCAGTTGCTGCTCCTCAACCAGTTCCTGAAAGACGTCGGTCTGAAAACTGTCCAGGAGAATGTGAACGACATTGCGCCTGGAGGAATATTCAAGTAGTTCCGAGGGTATCTGCACAGGCGGAGCTGCCCGCTTCAAGAGCGGACCGGCGGCGGAAACGCCGAGGAAGATCATCAGCACGGCCTGGAGTGCGAGGAGTAGCCAACTGGTGAAGGGGGCGATCGCCATCAGATGCCGGGAGAGAACGACCCCGGCGGCCAGGGCCGCAAGCCAAATCGCCACGTCCAGGTGGGCGATTGCACTGAATCCGGCCCAATCGATCCCGCGACCGTCGAAGACGCCGTAGCCCCCGCTGAGAAAGCTTCTCTGCAGCCACAAGAGGACGCCCAGAGCGAAGAGGAAGCCCACGTAGCCGGAAAAAGCGCGGCCGGGCAGCGTCAGACCGAACAGAGTCAAGACGGCCGCCGCAGCGATGGCCAGTGCCAGGAAGGTGAGGGCGAGGTCCAGATAGCCGAGATCGAATTCTCGCTCATTTCCGAGAAAGGCGAAGAAGGTCCCGAAGAGAAAGAGGTTGAAGCCGACCAGAACCGCGGGCGCCGCCGCTTTCGATCTCTCCACAAAAAATCCCGCCATCTTCCCTCCGGCCCGCCTCCTTTCTTTCCCCCAGGAGACCGAGCGAACCCACCTACGCTAACCGAAAGAGGCGAGGGAGCGCCACTCCGGGTGAGGGGCGAGGAAAGGCGGACCTTGGCGGTTCCCCGTTTCCGTGAAACGTGTTCGAGGATTCCGAGTTTTGAGTTCCCGAAGGCGGGATTCGCGGGACATGGACCTAGCCGGACATTTCGCAGGTGCGAACGACTACCTTTCCTGGCATCCGATCTGGTAGGCCTCGGCCAGCCAGGTCCGCAGTTCATCGTCCAACTCTTCGGGCCGGGTGATCCGGACGCTGTAGATGTGAGCTCGAGGGTCGAGTGTCTCGATCTTCCGAAACCTGGGATGCTCGATCCTGCGGCGCAGCCAGAAGCCGACATCGAGCCACTTCTGGCGGGGGGTCGCGCCGGCGAATCTGACCCGCTCCATGAATCCGACCTTGTCGCGGTAGACCACCATCGTGGCCGGGCCGAGGGATTCGATGGACTTGCGGAACCGATCGAAGAGCTTTCGGATCGCGGGAGGCTTGCCCTCGAAGAGCTCCTCCAAGGTGTAGCGGCGGCAGGAATGGTAGGAATTCTTGTTGACGAAATGGTGGCCGCATTTGGGGCAAGTCCAAAGAGGCTTATTGGGGGCCGGACGGGGACTGCTTCGAGTCTTTCCGAGAAGGTGCTCCGCGGTCTTTCTGATGCGGAGGCGACGGTTGCGGGGAGTGCGCGCGTCGTCGATATAACGGATCAGTTCGGACCGGCGAGAGGCGGGCAGCCCCTCGAAACCGGCCAGGGTGTCCGCCTGCCGAAGCCCCTCGGCCACGTCGGCCGGGATGGGCACCGTCCGGGTGGGGCGGAGCGAGATCTCCACCGAGTCGCCCACGCCGACGCCCGTGGCGCTGCGCATGCCCCCGTTGACGTAGAGGACGTGCCGTCCGCCCCGAACCGGCATGAGTGTCGCGCGAATTGAGTATCCATTGAGCGTTCCCTGCGCCGACACCTTGCCCGATCGTGAGAATCTTCGGAAAGCCTTGGACACCGTTTGGGGAACGTCGACGTAAGGATTGCGCCCCCGGATGCGGATGGTGGCGCGGAAGGTCTGTTTCGCGGAACTCACTCGGCTCCTCCCATCCGATGCAAGGCTAACATCGGAAACCTTCCGGCAAAAGTGCGAGCAGTGACCGGCGTCCGGCGGTCCCTCCCAGGTTCGACGAGAATCAGTTCCTCTCTTTGTGTTCTCTGTGCACTCTGTGGTGAAATCTCTCGGGAGGCGCAAAGCCCGGAAACCAAAGGCCGGGGAACCCGGAGTGCGAAGTCAGGAGCCAAAATGTATTTCCGACAAATCGAGGATCCCTATCTCGCTCAATACGCTTATCTGATCGGATGTCAGCGGACCGGCGAAGCGATCGTCATCGATCCCGAGCGCGACGTCGATCGCTACCGCGAACTTGCCCGAGCCGCAGGGTTGACTTTGACCGCGGCCGCGGAGACTCATATCCACGCAGATTTCCTGTCGGGATGTCGGGAACTGGCCGAACGTCACGGCCTGAGGATTTTCCTATCCGACGAAGGCGGCGAGGAGTGGCGCTACCGATGGCCTGATTCGGCGGGCTACGACGTCCAACTTCTGCGCGACGGAGACACCTTCCTGGTCGGGATGATCGAGATTCGCGCCATCCATACTCCCGGACACACGCCGGAGCACCTCAGCTATCTGGTGACCGACACGGGCGGGGGAGCCGAAGAGCCGATTGGCTTGGCATCCGGAGATTTCGTGTTTGTCGGAGACTTGGGCAGACCCGATCTGCTCGAGTCGGCGGCGGGCGAAGAGGGCGCCATGCGGCCCGCTGCGCAGAAACTCTACCAGTCCGTGCAAGAATTCGCCGGCTTTCCCGATTTCCTGCAGGTGTGGCCTGGCCATGGTGCCGGCAGCGCTTGCGGGAAAGCACTGGGGGCCGTTCCCGTCAGCACCGTGGGCTACGAACTTCGCCACAACTCCTCGATCGCAGCGGCCAGAGAGGGCAGGCAGTTCTTTGTCAGCTCGATTCTGCAGGGTCAGCCGGAGCCTCCCCTCTACTTCGCGCGGATGAAAACGGAAAATAGAGAGGGGCCCGCCCTGTTGGAGGCGCTCCCCCGGCCCCGCCGGACGACTCCCGAGAAAATCTCCGAGCTCTCGGCCCTGTCCGCTGCCGTCGTCGTCGACACCAGGGAGAACCGCAACGAGTTCATGTCGGGCCACTTCCCCGGTTCCATCTACGCACCCCTCAATTCCAGTTTCGCAACGGTGACGGGATCCCTTCTGGATCCTTCCAGTCCTCTTATTCTGATCATCGATGAGGACAAGCTCGACGATGCCGTGCGTGTCCTGGTCAGAATCGGTCTCGATCTGGTGGAAGGCTACGCAACGCCGTCGGCACTCGAGACTTGGCTAAAGGAATCCGGGGCTGCTTCGATCCCCACTCTCCAGTTCCCGGAGGCGCTCGAGTTGAGCAATGGACCCGACTGGATGATCCTCGACGTGCGCGGGATTTCCGAGTACCAGGACGGGCACATCGAGGGAGCTTTCAACATCGCCCACACCCGCCTCAAAGCACGCCTGGGCGAAATCAAGCGGCAGAAAAAGCTGATCGTCCATTGTCTGAGCGGAGCCCGCGCCGCGGTGGCTTCCTCCTTCCTGGCTCGAGAAGGTTTCGACGTTCGCTACGTCGACGACAACATCGGCCGCCTCAAAGGCCAGCTACGGAAAACCGAGTTGACGGCGGGTTGAGTCCGCCGATCCCCGTCCATGCGGCGGGCAACGCACCGGGCGCTTCTCTGTACTGTAACGCCGGCATCGGTCCGCACCCCGAAGTCGAGCTACTTTCGGGGGGCAGCCTGAAAGCTGCGCCACGGTCGGGCGACCACAGTGAGGACGCCCGGCGAGGGTTCCGATTTTGGCGGGGGGATTGGGTCTACTGTAGTTCGATCCAGCCTCCGCGGCGCCCGCTGGAAAGTACCGCCTCGATGACTCGCATGTTTTCCACGGCATCTCCCAGCGGCGTGGGTACCGGGCTGTCCTCGCGGATCGAGCGCGCGAAGAGATCTCCCTGAATTGTGTACTGATCACAGGTGTCCAGGATTATCTCGTCCACGGACTGTCCCCTTTGAACCCAGACCCTGCAGGGCCGGTCGGGGGGCGCGTTGAAGGGGATTTCGATCTCAACCCGGCCCCGGTCGCCCAGGATGTTCACCCGCTGATGAGGAGCAAGTTGAGTCCCGCAAGTGAAGGTCGATGTGCCCCGCCCGAAATCGAGAATCGCGGAGGCCATCCGATCGACGCCGAAGCGAGCATCGGTCTCGACGATGCCGAGCACCCGGCGGGGCTCGGATTCAAAGAGGAAGCGAGAGAGTGATACCGAGTAACAGCCGATGTCGAACATCCCACCGCCACCCATGGCGGAGTTGTTGCGGATGTTCTTCGGGTCGTCATTGAAGTAGGAAAAGAAAGACTGAATCGTCCTCAGGTCTCCGATCTCTTTCTCTTTGACGAGTTTGAGGGCCAGCCGCCATTGCGGATGGTGGCGGTACATGAAGGCTTCCATCACCTTGAGGCGGGGGTGGCGCTGCGCTTCTTGGATCAACTCGCCGCCCTCGCCCGAGCTGAGCCCGATCGGCTTCTCACAGAGGACGTGCTTGCCCGCACGTAGAGCTCGGATCGACCAGGGGACGTGCAAATGGTTGGGTAGAGGATTGTATACGGCTTCCACCCGGGCATCCTGGAGGAGCTCTTGATATGAGCCGTAAGAAAAGGGGATGCCGAGACGGTCGGCGGCCGAGCGAGCGCGGCCGCCATCCCTGGAAGCCAGTGCGACCACCTCACAGGAAGTGCTTTTTTGCAAGGCCGGGATGACCTTTTCGACACCGATCTTGGCTGTGCTCAGGACTCCCCAACGGACTTTTTCCACCGCGACCTCCCCTCCTATCGGTTCGTTTCCGGAAATCATATCAAGGAAGACAGGCATCACTGGAAGTGCTGTCGGTGGCGGTCTTGCCTGTTCATCCGGACACCGACACTGTGCCTGGGGTCAGACAGCACATGAATCCGGAAAGGAAGCCGGCCTTTCTACTTGGCGTGCAGGCGGCAAATGACTTTGGTTTCCACCACTTCGTAACTTCCGCCCTCGGGGCACTGGGGCACATGGAAGCCGGAACGGCGGAGGGCCTCGATGGAGGGTCTTTGGTCGGGGTGACCGATCGTCCAGGAAAAGATAGATTGCTCGATGGTCCGGCGGTTCATTCGACAAGCCACGGTCTGCCCGACTGCCTGAGCCTCGGCGATGGTGTCCACCGATTGGTCGGCGGCGTCATCGAGACGGATGTACCCGACGTAGAACATTCCGGCCAATAAGAGTGTCAGAACGACGGAGATCAGGCTGAAGCCTGGCGCCCCGGGTCTTGCGACTGGCGGTCTCACGAGCCTATTCTGTCCCGTCTTACCGAGTTGAGACGTGACTCTCGTCACACCGTTTCCAATCATCGTCCGAGATAACCGACTCTGGTCGCGGTGTCGACCGGCCGAGCTCAATGGCTGTCTTCGTCGAATAGAACGGGAGCGCCCTCGAAGCTGGGAGCGCTGGAGACGAGCATCGTGGTGGGAAGTCCCTCCAGGACCCGGTTGTAATTTTCGACGAAAACCGTGGCCGAGTCGGCGGTGCGGGGGACTCTCAGTCCGATCATGGCCAGGTCTGCACGGCTGCTCTCACGCTGAATGGTTTCCTCGAAAGACTCCTCGCCGCGCACCAGAACACAGGCCGAGACGTCGAGCCGGGTCTTGGAGAGGATTGCGAATAGCCGGTCTTCGGCCCGCACTCGCAGTTGATCGTTTTCGACGACGGTCATGACCCGAACCTGGGCGTCGCGGAAGCGGTCGTGCGAGTTGAGCAGGAAGGCGAGCATCAGCATCATGGCGCCGTTGCTGCGCAGGCCTC
>JBFGHF010000156.1:0-7873 GCA_041578355.1 Acidobacteriota bacterium | reverse complement strand
GTGGACAATTCCATCTTGAAGCCGCACTTAGTTCTCTTCTGCTAACTCGCGCACCCAGATATTGCGGTAGCGGACCGGGTGTCCGTGGTTCTGCAACTGCAAGGGGAGCCGATCGGGGTGGTTGCGGTACAAACCCGGCTTCAGCCAGCTCGTGGGGCCCACCATCTCGACCGCGTCCTGCACCAGGACGCCGTTGTGAAAAACGGTCAGGCGCGCGGGCTGAATCAGCGCGCCGTTGTGATCGAAGCGGGGCCGCCGAAACACGATGTCGTAGGCCTGCCACTCGCCCGGAGGGAGCGAGGCGTTGGCCAAGGGAGGCTGCTGGCCGTAGAGGGCGCCCGCCTGACCGTCGGCGTAGGTTTCGTTGTTCCAGGAATCGAGCACTTGGACCTCATAGAGCCCCATCAAATAAACGCCGCTGTTGCCTCGGTCCTGACCCTCCCCTGCAGCCGACGCGGGGGATGCCCACTCGACGTGCAGCTGAACGTCGCCGAACCCCTCGCGCGTGCGGATCGAGCCGGTCTCCAGAACCACTTCCATGTAGCCGTTCTCGACCTTCCAGGGAGCAGGGCTCCCGTCCGGGCCCTGCCACTTCGACAAGTCTCTCCCGTCGAAAAGCACGACGGCATCGCCGGGAGGAGGAACAGGCAGACTCTGCACGCCGGGCGCCACCTGCGGTGGTCGGGGACGGTTCATGTCGTGCGGTTTCCAGGGTATCGGAGTCTGTCCGTGTCCCGAGGCAGCCATGAAACAGACCAGGAAGCCGGCGCCGAGAGTGTGTTTCCAACTGATTCTCATATCGCCAGAGGATCTACACCTGACGTCCTTCTGTCAACGCAAGGTCGATCCTGCTCCTGCGCTCCCCGACCCGGGACGATCGCCGACAAACCGTCGAGAAAGTGGATTGACGGCGCGAAACCCCGCAGTGCGGCAGTGAGGAACCGACTTGCTCATGAGGAGAGAGTTGGGAGAAGGGCGGAAGCTCCGCATCCGCTCCGCTTCCGCACTCCAGGTCAAATCAACCTTTGTCGACATCCCCGCCGACCCGATTGCGCGCCAATCGGGCCCCGCCGATAATGAGAGGCTGGAGGAGCGATGTTGCAATCGAAATTGTTTGCCTTGTTGATGGTGGCGCTCGCAGGCCGGGTCGTCTTCGTCGAGGCCCAAGAGAAGCCCCGAGCCCGAGATCTGGGAGTTCCCTTCGCCGGCGACCCCGGCCCGCTCAACGCCATCACCGACGTGGCGGGAGTCCGGGTCGGACATGTCACATTGATTCAAGGCCAGGGAGACCTCGTGGTGGGGAAGGGTCCGGTGCGCACCGGGGTGACGGCCATCCTGCCCCGCGACGGCGGCATGGACCCCGTCTTCGCCGGCTGGTATTCGCTCAACGGAAACGGCGAGATGACCGGGACCACCTGGGTGGAGGAGTCGGGGTTTCTGGAGGGACCGGTAATGATCACCAACACTCACAGCGTGGGGGTCGTGCGCGACGCCGTCGTCGAGTGGAAGGTGAAGAGCGGAAGGATCGATCCGATCGTGCCCGGCGTCTTCTGGTCGCTGCCGGTGGTGGCCGAAACCTGGGACGGCGGACTCAACGACATCAACGGATTCCACGTCGAGAAGGAACACGCTTTTCAGGCTCTTGACGGGGCCGCCGGCGGGGCGGTCGCGGAAGGCGGGGTGGGAGGCGGGACCGGTATGGTCTGCCACGGCTTCAAAGGAGGCATCGGGACCAGCTCGCGCAAGCTGACCGCCGCCGAGAACCAATACACCGTCGGCGTGCTGGTCCAGGCCAACTACGGTTCGCGAGGCGACCTCACCATCGCCGGAACCCCGGTGGGACGCGAAATCCCCGACCTGATGCCCGAATACAAGTCCTTCGAGCCGCCCCAGGGCAGCGGCTCGATCATCGTCGTTGTCGCCACCGACGCGCCCCTCTTGCCCCATCAGTTGAAACGATTGGCCAGACGGGTCCCGCTGGGCATCGCACGAGTCGGAGGGACGGGGCACAACGGCTCCGGCGACATCTTCGTCGCTTTCTCGACGGCCAACGCCGGAGCGGCCAAACGCCGCGGCATCCAAAGCCTGACGATGCTTCCCAACGACCGGATGAACCCGATCCTCGACGCCACGATTCAGGCCACGGAAGAGGCGATCGTCAACGCCCTGGTAGCCGGCCGCAGCATGGAAGGGATCAACGGCAACCGGGTGCACGGCCTGCCCCACGATCGCTTGAAGGAGATCCTGCGCAAATACAATCGGTGAAAAACTCCTGGCTTTGGAGTGCGGGGGCTTGCTCCCGCCTTTCCCTTATCCGCCATGGGGCACAGAGCGGCTGGTCCCAAAAAGCGGCGGCAAGCCGCAGCACTTCAAAGCCTCCGCCAAGCCCGGGCCCGCCACCCCGAAAACACGGACTACCCACCGCTCACTTTCGCAAATGAGGCAATGATCGAGCGATTCTACGTCCCGTTTCCGAGGCGGCCGGCGGATCCAGATTGGCCAGGACGATGACGATATCGCGAGGAAACTGTAATTCGATCACGGCATTGATTCCTGGAGCGCCTCCGCCCCACCCGATGGCGCCATTGTCGGGAACGCCATCCGCGGGTTCAAAACGGTTGAACATCATCGCGGTGTGCGCTGGATCCAGAAGCTTGCCGTCGAGAAGCGCCAGCATGAATCGGAGCAAATCCTGGGCGGTGGAATAACCCCCACCCGCAGGTGTCCCCTTGATCGAGTGGAAAAACGTGTTCTCTTTCGAAGCCCCCGCTGCGCCCGGTTCCGCACCCTGCCGGGTGTACCCGGTGGCCAGGTTCTCGACGGGATCGTCCATGGCAAACGAGCCGCTTCCCGTCATCTCCGCGGGGTCGTAAACATTGCGGCGGATGTAATCGTAGTAGTCCATCCCCGAAGCTTTCTCCACGATACCGCCCAAAACTTCGTATCCCGTGTTGCTGTAGGCTTCATCCGTGCCCGGCTCGAAGTCCAGCGGTATCCTCCGGATGAACTCCAGATAGTCTTCGACGCTTCGGAGGTTGGACCAGTTGGAGAGGTAGTCGGGATTCTCCCAATAGGCTCCCCATCCCGAACGGTGTTGGAGCAGGTGGCGGATGGTGACGCTTTGCGCGACGTCCTCAGGGAACCCGTCGAGATAGCGCCCCAGAGGAGCATCGAGCTTCACCTTCCCCTGCTGGACCAGTTGCAGGATCGCCACACCCGTAAAGATCTTGTTGATCGACCCGATGTTGAAACGCGTGTCGACCCGGTTGGGAACGTGATAGCGCCGGCTGGCTTCGCCGTACGCCTTCTGAAAAGCGATTTCGCCGGAGGGAGCAACCAGCACGACACCCGAGAAGATTCCCTCCTCGGCGCGTCCCCTCAGCCAGGTGTCGACCGCCTCATAGCTCTGCATGGGTTCCTGGGGGCCGCTTCTGGACTCATCGACGTCCACTCCGAGCCCATCGATTCTCTGCTCACCGCCCTGCTCCAGTGTGAGGTCGATCCGGAACTCCAAGGGGTTTTCCTTGGAATGGAGAATCAGCATCGCCTGGCCGGACCCCACCGCTCGAATCCCGGCAATCTCAAAAGACCTTAAGTCGCGATGGAGTCTGCTCAAAAATTCGAGCAGTCCTTTTTCTCCCTTCCTCTGGCGCAGCCCGTCGGACACTGAGGATCCGATGAACCGCTTCAAGTCTTCTTCGGAGCCGCTGTCGAGGGCGTCCAACAGCTGCGCGGCGCGCTGACCGCGAATCGACCCGGGCAAGCCCCAGTCCTTCTGCTCTGGTGTGAAAGCGGGCAGCAAAGCGGCCGCCCAAAGCAGCAGCCCTGAAAGTACAAACGTGGTTCTCCCCAAGTTCATCATCGCAACTCCTTGGATAATATCTCCTAGGATATCTACGCTTGTAGATGCCGCACGGTTCCAGTTTTTTTATTTGCCTCGGCTCAGTCTCCCTGGCTTGGACTGCGCAGGGCTTGGAACTTCTTTCAGTACTGCGTTCGTGAGAACACAGACAAGAAACCCTCCGCATATTGTCTGCAATCTGACGATTGGACGTGTTACCGAGCCGTCCGGCATCGCTCCAGTCACTCAAAGCTCCCTACAGGGAAATTAGGTCCCCAGCCATGGAGCCTGAAAGTGGCGACGATCACGATGAAAGACGAAAGACAGAAGAGGACGGAAGACGCCTCACCCCAACGAATCCCACACTTCGTCGAACTCCTCACCGGCCCCTTTTGGCGGTCTGGTGGCGAGACTGACCGCGATCGTCAAAGCGAGCCCCACCAGGAAACCGGGGATCATTTCGTAGAGGTCGTAGAATCCGGCCTTGAGAAAAAGCACCCAGACGCAGGTGGTGGTGAATCCTCCCAGCATGCCGGCCAGAGCTCCGGCCAGGGTGGTGCGTCTCCAGAAGAGGGCGCACAGCACCGGGGGTGCGAAAGCGGTCGCCAAACCGGACCAGGCGAAGAGAACGAACCAGAAGACCACGCGGACTTCCGCCAGAGCGACGGGAATCGCGCCCAGTCCCAACAGCAAGGTGGTCACCTTGCCCCAACGCGACAGCCTTTTGTCGGGCATTTCGGGCCGCCACAGCTTCTGCACCCCGTCGCGAACGACCGCCGACGAGGCCAGGATCAACAGCGAGTCCACCGTCGACATGATGGCGCCCAACACGACCACCACCAGCAGTCCCGTCAGCAGCGCCGGAAACAGTTCGCCGCTCATCAACGGCATGACCGTTTCAGGATCGTCCAAACCCGGAAACAGGACTCGACCCGCCATCCCTGCGAACACGGCTCCCAGGTCGAAGACGATGATGCAGAGCACGGCCACCAGGCCGCCCGAAACCAGTTCGCTCCGGTCGCGCGCCGCCATGTAGCGGACCAGTAGCTGCGGCACTCCGAGAAAGGCCAGTCCGATACCCATGAAACCGAGAGCGCTGAAAGCGCCCGCCCAGGTCAAGCCGTGCGAACCCATGGGCAGGAGCAGGGCGGGGTCGATCTCGTGCAATCGGGTTGTCAGTGCGGTCCAACCGCCCGCGGCGTCGATCCCCACGACGGCCAGCATGGCCAAGCCGGATGCCATCAGCAGGCCCTGCACCAGATCGGAATAGGCCACCGCCTTGAATCCGCCCACCGTCGTGTAAAAGAGCGTGATGGCGGCGCCCAGCAAGACCCCGACGGCGTAGCTCGTCCCCAGGAACGTCTGGAACGCTTTGCCCGTCGCCACGAGCTGGGCCGCCAGGTAGGCCAGCACCATCACCAGGATGATCGCCACGCTGAGGATTCGGAGATAGTGTCGGCGGTCCCGGAAGCGCTCCTCCAGAAAATCCGGGACGGTCAAGGCCCGGTAGCGGTCGGTGTAGGACTTGAACGGCCTGGCCACCAGCGACCAGCTCAGCGCCACTCCCACCACTTCGCCGAGCACCACCCAGAGGGCATGGATGCCCACCAGGTAGCCCATTCCGGTGAGCCCCAGCAGCAGCCATCCGCTCTCGCCGGTGGCGTTGGCGCTGAAGGCGATCACCCAGGCGGGCAGCTTCTTGCCGGCCACGTAATAACCCGCCATGTCGCCGCTCGCGCGACGGCCCCAGAGACCCAGGACCACCAGGAGTGCGAGATAGGCGATCAGGACCGCCGCGATAATCGAGGCGGTCATGAGCGGTACTTGAGATAGAAGCGAAGGATGATCGCCAGTCCGATTCCCACCGAGGCGATCAGAAGCAACCAGGAAGTCCAGGGAAGCCCGGCGACGAAGGTCAAGCGCCGACTCTCCCGCAGGCGCGCCGCAAGCGCTTCAACCCCTCCCCGAGTTCCTCCTCGGAGATCAATAGAGAGGGTCCGATCCGAATCACGTGTGCGTGGAGGCCGCCCAGCCCGAGCAGAAGCCCTTCCTCCTTGGACGCTTCCATCAGGGCCAGGGCGCGGGTCGATGCCGGCTTCTTGCTCCTCCGTTCCTCGACCAGCTCGAGGGCTTGCATCAGTCCCATCCCCCGAACTTCGCCGATCCAGGCGTGTTGCCGCTGCAAGTCCTCCAGGGCGTCGCGCAGCTGTTTGCCTCTGCGCGCGGCGCGAGCCGGAACGTCCTCGTCCATCATCACCTTGAGCGTGGCGTCGGTCGCCGCCATGGCCACGGGGTTTCCCCCGTAGGTCGAGATCGTCTTGGCCGTCCATGCCGCGGCGATCTGGGGACGGGTGATGGTGGCTCCCACGGGGAATCCGTTGGCGATTCCCTTGGCCATGACCATGATGTCGGGCTCCACTTCCCAGTGCTCGATCCCGAACCACTTGTCGCCGGTCCGTCCGAATCCCGCCTGCACCTCGTCGGAGATGAAGAGCCCGCCGTAACCGCGGATGATCTCGGCCGCCGCCTGGAAATAGCCGGGGGGCGGCACGATGTATCCGCCCGAGCCCTGAATGGTCTCGGCGAAGAAAGCCGCGGGCCGTCCCGACGTCGAGGTCTGGATCACTTCTTCGATGTCCTGCGCGTATTTGCGGCCCAGCTCCGGATCGGATGGATCGAAGGGCCCGCGGTAAGGATAGGGCGATATGGCGTGTTTGATATTGGGAATCAAGCTCGAAACGGGTCGCCAGGGCGCCTGTCCGCTCAGATTGGTCGCCAGAGCCGAACGGCCCGAATAGGCGTAACGGAGCGCGATGACCTCCTGGCGCCCGGTATAGAGCTGAGCCAGCATGATCGCCGTCTCCACGGCCTCGGTGCCGCTGTTGGTGAAGAAACTGCTCTGCAAGCCCCCGGGGCAGATGGTCGACAGCCGGCGGGCGGCTTCGATCTGCTGCTCGTTCAAGTAGAGCGACGAGGTATGGCCCAGACTGCCGACTTGTTCCCGCACCCGCTCGACGACAGCCGGATGGCAATGTCCGATCGAGGTGGTCAGGATGCCCGCGAACAGGTCGAGGTATTCGCTGCCGCCGACGTCTCGAACCCAAACTCCCTTGGCCCTTGCCATCACCACCGGCTCGCGGTAATAGGGCTTGGCGCAGGGGAAAATGTACTTTTCGTGCTCTGCCCGGAGATCCGAGGAACACTTGGCGAGGGTGCCGATTGCGTCTTCCATGATCGATTTCCTCTGTCCAAAGACCCGCAGACTGCGCCCTGCAGATTGCGAACGTTCTAATTCGAGGCCAGCTTGGCGAGCAGCCGCGATACCGTGTAGGCTACCGCCATATCGGGCGCCTCGTAGCTCACCACGCGCCCGGCGACCCGGTGCATTCCGGGGACCAGCATGGCGCTGTCCGCCTGACTGGTCCGGGCAAATTCAACATCTATCGTCACCGGCTCGGACAAACGGACTGGCGCAATCTCGGACCGCCTGGCCAGTCCGGCCTTGACTCCATCGTAGATTCTCTCCTGGGCCTTATCGGGGTGGAGGGTCCGTGCCGCGCTGGTCCCGATCGCCTCCTTGACCGCCACGCCTTCGATTCCCGGGATGAGCTCGGTAGCCTGCTCCACCACGGCTTTATCCCCCGAGATGAAAACAACGGGGACACCGAAGTGCCCTGCCAGGCTGCCGTTCAAACCGTACTCGCCAACCTCATTGCGGTTGAGCCAGACGTGCTTGAGCTGGCCGCTGTAGGTGTGGTCCATCACGCCGTCGACCGTTGAGGCCCGGGCGTGGTAGCCGATGAAAATCACCGCATCGAAAGTCGCGTCGATGCCCTCCATCATGCCGAATGGTTTGGGGGAGCCCGTGATCAGGACGGCTCGGCTGTCCAGTTGCGTCGGCACCAGATTGGTCTGGCCCCCATGCGAGTCGTTGACCACCACTTCCGTTGCACCCGCGTCGAAGGCCGCCCGGATGGCTACATTGGTTTCGGCGATCATCAGTTCGCGCCCCAGCGAATAGTCACGGCCGCT
>JBFGHF010000155.1:0-7876 GCA_041578355.1 Acidobacteriota bacterium | reverse complement strand
GTCGGGGACGGCCCGAACCGACCAATTGACTCCCCAGTCGTTGGAAATCATCAAGCTCTGGCCGGTGCTGGAAGTGGAAACCCCGGGGATGGGCATCAGCCGTGTCGAATACGCCTTCACAAAGATCGTATTCTCGACTGCTTCGATCTTTTCGGGGACGGTGATCTGCGTGCAGGCGGTCAACACGAGGCAAAGAAAACCCGCAGGCAGGCGACCACGCCCCCAATGCCCGATCATGATTGCTCCATTGTATTGCCGGTGGGCAGAGGGATTCAAAAGCTGGATGAAGATCGCCCCGTCAATGCGGAAACCAAGCGGTTCTTTCTCTCGACGGGGATCAGGGGGCCGGCTCGATCCCGGGAGGCTGGAAAAGCGTGGTTCGGACTCCCGCATCCGGATCGGTCTGTCGCCAGGCCAGAACGACACCGTCCCCGCTTGCCGCCATGTGCGCGAAGCCGCTGGAGCGGGACGAATTGGTGCGGGCGACGGTCAGGGATGGGCTCCGATCTCCTCCGGCGGCCACTTGTCGGACCCGTATTTGCGAGTCCTTGTCTCCGGTGAACTCGAGCCAACTGACGAGCGCTTCTCCATTGTCGAGGAGCAGACAATCCACCCTTCCCAGCGGGTCCCCGTCGTCAACCCGAATCGGCTCGGAAAAACTGCGGCCTCCGTCTTGGGAAAAAGCGACACGGACTTGCGGGACGTCCTCGGGTTGCGTGTACCAAGCGACAGCAACGAGATTCCCCCGGGCGGCGATCGCCGGACCGTTGACCGGGCAACCGGGGATCCGCCAGCCGTCTCGAGAGACCGGATACGGCTCACTCCAGACCCCGTCGGCGAAGCGCACCACGGAAATATCGCGGATCTCCTCTTCCGAGCGGTCCCGGTAGGCGACCAGGATGCTGTCGGAAGTCACCGCGGCCGCGGTCTGGCAGCAGTCGCAAACCGAGTCGTCCAAGAGGGCTTCATCTGTGATTCTCCCGTCGTCTTCAATGAGGGCGTGGCGGAGGGTCATGGGCCCGCCGTGGCCATGTCCACCCTCCGTGTTCCGGCCATCGAGCCAGACTGCTGAAACCATGCCCCGCCAAGGGAGCAAAGACACGAAACCGTGCTCGGTCTGGGTACCGTCGCGGTGGGGGACGAGCGGTTCGCCCCAGTGCTCGCCAGCGTCGGTCGAGAGGGAGAGATTGACATCGTAGGCGTAGGTGCCTTTACCGCTGCGGGCGAGCCAGTGGGCCGCCCAAAAGCTCTCGTTGACGACTGCCATGGAAGGGAAATCGGCCCAATTGACGAACCAGTCGCTGCCTTGCACAACCGTGCTTGGCGCGCTCCAGCTGCTGTCGGGTTGCAGCACCGAGAACCGCAAAAAGTGTGTCCTGCCCTCTGACTCGATCCAACTCAAGGCGATCCGACCATCGGGCAAGGTCGTCAGGTTCTGTTGGCCGCTGTCCGGTTTCGCCGGGACCGGCAGGTCGCGCAACGCAGTCCGGTGTGCCGCCGAATCGGTTGAGGCGTCTACGCAACCAATCGCCAGCGCGATCAGACCCGTGAGCAATGCGTACAGCAAGTCTCTGTGCATCTTGCCCTCCATTCCGTTCATCTCGAAAAAGCCTCACCGGTTGGCTGGCGCTCCCGGTCCAATTTCATGCGGCGAAGACGGCGCCCGCTGAACCTTCACCGAAAAATCAAATAATGACGACCATCGAAGGGGTCGACCTGTCCGATTCGCCGCGCCGACGACACGCCCGCCGCCTGAAGCGCAGCCGCCGCCTCGTCCGCTGCCTTGGGAGCAACCGAAGCCAGCAACCCGCCGCTGGTCTGGGGGTCGACGAATATCTCCCGGCGCCAATCTGGGAGGGAAACTTCGAACCGGGTCTTGGACTCGATCAGCTCTCGGTTGGCTCGGTTGACGCCTGTCGTCATGCCCCGCTTATACATATCGAGCGCGTCGGCCATGACCGGGACCGACTCGGCTTCAATGGAGAGGGTTACCTCCGAACCTTGCGCCATCTCCAGTCCGTGTCCAGCCAAGCCGAATCCGGTGACGTCAGTGACGGCGTGAATCTCGTAGTTCTGCAGGACTTCGGCCGCGGTCTTGTTGAGCTCCGTGATCACGCTCAAGCAGGCGGTCATCGCCTCTTCCGATACCCATTTCTTTCGATTGGCGTTGAACAGCACCCCGCTACCGATCGGCTTGGTGAGAATCAGAACATCGCCCGGGCGAGCGCCCACGTTGGCCCAGTAGCGGTCGGGATGAACCAGGCCCGCCACGGAAAGGCCGAACTTGGGTTCCTCGTCTTCCGTGGTATGGCCCCCCGCCAGAACGGCGCCGGCTTCAGTGATCTTGCTCAACGCTCCCGCGACGATCTGCTGCAACACCTCCGCATCCAACTTTTCCGAGGGAAAGCCGGCGATATTCAAACAGGCCACCGGCCGTCCTCCCATGGCGTAGACGTCGCTCAGGGAATTGGCCGCGGCGATCTGACCGAACAGGTAGGGGTCATCGACCGGCGGAGTGATCAAGTCGGCTGTCAAGACCATCGCCGTCTCGTCGTTGATGCGATACACGGCGGCGTCGTCGCTGGTTTCAAAGCCCACCAGCAGATCCGGATCCTCGTTGCGAGGCAGACTGCGGAGAAGCTCGCCGAGCCCGACCGGGCTCAATTTGGCCGCTCAGCCACAAGTCTTTGCCAGGCTGGTCAAAGTCGGTCGCCGAAACAAAGTCCTGCGCATGTAGGGCATCATACACTCTCTTGTGGTGCTTGCGGCTGCACCTTCTTGATTGGGATAGCCGTTTCTCTCCATTTTGGCTACCATGCCCTCATCACGAGAGTCGCATCGAGGGGATGCCACGCATCGGCCCGAGAGTCTAAGTTCTCAAGCTCCAAATCCCCCCGGAATCCGACTACCCCGAACGTTGCCGGGTTCCCGTCTGAAACGCGAGTCGTCTGCTGAGGCCGGTTCCTCGATGGGAAAAACGAGGAGGGAGCATGTACAAGAAAGGACTAATCAACTTCGGTTCACCCAAACCGCCCAATCCGATCTCCCGGCTTGCCGCGACTGAGTCGGTCCGATCTCTTGCAGCCAGATTCATACTCTGGAGCTGCGTCCTGGCGTTGACTGTCGGAGCAGCGTCGGCGGGAAGAGTCGAAGAGAATCCCAGCGGTTCCGATGTGCCTTTGATCGTCGGGGGAATCGTCGCCAAGCACGAGGATTTTCCTTTTGTCGTGGGCTTGCTCGACGCTTTCTTCCTGGAAGTCTTCGAGGATCCCTTTTTGGCGCAGTTCTGCGGGGGCACGGTGCTTTCTCCGGATTGGATTCTCACGGCCGCTCACTGTGTGATCTTCGATCTGGAGAAGAACCTCCCGGCACCGCCCGCATTCGTGAAAATCTTCACGGGCAGCAACAACCTCAAGGACGAAAGCGCGCAGATCCTGGACGTAGCCGCGATCCGCATCTTCGAGACCACTCAGGTCGGCCGGTCGCCGGTCGACTCCTCGTTCGGCGACATCGCTCTTCTTCGCCTGGCCGAACCGACCGATTTGCCCCCGGTCAAGCTTGAGTTCCCTTTCGCCGTGGGATCTCTCGAGGCCCTCGGTGAAGACCCCGACCCGCAGGCCACCGTAGTGGGGTGGGGCGCCCGCATGTTCGACGAGAACGAGGGTCCCGGCGATTTTGCCACTTTGCTCCACCGAGTGGCGGTCCCGATCGTCCCCAACGACGCTTGCGCGGCAGCCTACGACACCGTGGGGGTGGAAATCCTACCGAGCCATATCTGCGCGGGCGCCCTGACGCAGGGCGGCGTGGGGACTTGCAACGGCGACAGCGGCGGACCGATTCTCATTTCGGACGGGAACAACGGCTGGGTCCAGATCGGGATCACAAGCTTCGGTTTTGGCTGCGCCAACCCCGATTTTCCCGGGGTCTACACAAGGATCGCCTCCTTTCGCGATTTCCTCGAAAGAGTGGGATTGGAAATCCTGGAATTCGCCCAATACGGCACAGGACAAGGTCTCCAGTCGGATGTGGTCCTTGTCAATCGGTCGACCGCCGAGACGGCATCCGGGCGGGTGTCCGTCTTCGACCCTGACGGTGTGCCGATACCGGCCGAAGGACTCTTCCCCGCCGGCGCGGAGGATGCGGCCAGATTCGAGATTCCGCCTCGGGGGGCAATGACCTTCTCGACCGATCCCGGGGCGCCACTTTCCACCGGGTCGATCCGAGTGACAAGCGACAACCCCATCTCGGGTGTCATCCGATTCAGTCTGGCGGGCATCGGAACAGCGGGTGTTGGTTCCAGCGCCTTGGCCCGCGCCGTGGTGGCTCCGGCCCGCAACACGGCCACGATTCAAACCGGCTTGGCGGTCCGCAATGTGAACAGTTTCGAGATCGACATCGACATGACGCTTCAAAATGCCTCGGGTCAGCCGGTCGCAAACGGAGAGGCCACGCTCCCCGTTCCCGCGGGCGGCCGCGTGTCGCAGTTCATCGGCATGTACTTCCCGCAGGCCGATCTCACCGATTTTGAGGGCACGGTCATCGTGCGCGCCTCGATGGGATTGATCGCCGCGGTGGCCCTGGAGCTCGGCTCTGGTCCCGGGGAATTCACTTCCCTGCCGGTCGAGGCAATTCGTGATTAGCGGCAGTCATGGGGTGGGGGGCTTGGCACTAATGCTCGAGTCACGATTCCCGCTGCACCTTGTCCGCGTTCTCACAAGGGTGTCGAAAAAGGGTGCCCTTCGAACCTGCGCAACTCCGCGAAGGACTCGGAACGCCGCCTTCCAGGCGGCAATGCCCGGCCCCGCCGGGCGCGAGCGCCCGGATGCCGGCAAGGATGCCGGCGTTCCAAGCGTTTGGAAACTTCTGAGACACCCTCTCACCGAACGCGGCTCAGTCATGGGTTCACGGTCCGCGGCTTGGGATGACGGCGTGTTCGGGATGCCCCCTGTCGGGGAACAGACGACCGGTCGTTGACAGAAAACGCACGATTAGATTAACTCAAATCCCTCAATGAAGAGACGGCGACCTCCAAGGAGAAGACCAATGAGCACCGGTACCAACTGGATACGGCGAACGAGCCTGACACTCGTCATCCTCGGCATCCTCATCGCCGGCATGGCCTGGGGCGGGGATCGATTCCCAGACGAGCAGTGGATGCACTATCAGGACGTCTCGGAGGCCGGCTTCGACGCGGCCAAGCTGAAAGCGGCGCGGGAGACCTGGGAGAGCCTCCCTTCGTCGGCTTTCCTGGTGATCGCCGACGGGGCAGTCGTCGCTTCCTGGGGTCAAGTGGAACGCCGCTTCATGTGTCATTCGGTGCGCAAGAGCTTCCTTTCCGCCCTTTACGGAATCTATTGGGACCAGGGGAAAATCGAACTCAACAAGACCATGGCGGACCTGGGAATCGACGACGAGCCCGATCCCCTGCTGGAAATCGAGAAACAGGCGCGGATTCTCGATCTGCTCAAAGCGAGGTCGGGGGTCTTCCACCCCGCCGCCTATGCCGGCCGGACAGACTCTCAACCCCGAGGCAGCCAGGGTCCGGGTCGCTATTTCGCCTACAACAACTGGGACTTCAACACCCTGGCGACGATTCTCGAGCAGGAGACGGGCGACCAGGTGTTCGAGGCCTTCGACCAGCATTTCGCCAAGCCCTTGGGCATGCAGGACTGGCGACTTTCGGACGGCTATTTCCATTACGAGCGGGACAAATCGAAGTACCCCGCCTATCCCTTTCGAATGTCGGCCCGCGACGCCGCCCGCTTCGGGCTGCTCTTCGCGCGCAACGGCAGGTGGAAAGACCAGCAGATCCTCTCGCGCCATTGGGTGAACCGCAGTTCGGCCCTCTACTCGATCGATAGCGACATCATGGGCTATGGGTTCATGTGGTGGGTGTTTCGGGAGCCCCGGTTTGCGCGTTACGGGATGTATTCGGCTCTGGGCGTGGGAAATCAAATGATCGCCGTATTGCCCGAGATCGGTTTGGTGATCGTCAATCGGGCCGATACGTTTCAAGGTGAGAGCACACCCACCGCAGCGCTGCTCGAACTCGTCGAACAAGTGCTGGAAGCTCGATCCGGCGCGCCTGCGGCCAACCCGCAGCTGGTCCCGCTGGAAGAGAGGGCCGACCCCAAACTCACCCGGGTGGCGGAGTCGAATCTCCAGGAGTTCGTCGGCGAGTGGGAATTCCCGGCACCGCCTCTGGGGCTGCCTTCGCAGACCCGGCTCCAACTCCAGGCTGGCGACGGGCATTTGGTCAGCTACCTCCCGTTTGCCGGAACTTACCGGCTCTATCTACAACCAGACGGCTCGCTGCACCAAGAGGACAGCCACCGACGCTACGTGGTGGTCCGCAACACTTCCGGCGCGTTCGCGGGAATCGCGGATGGTGCTGCCGTGGCCAGAGGAGCCGTCTCGGCCGCCTCTGAAGGGAACGACTCCCGAGCCCGGGATCTGCTGCGTCGCATAGAAGGCGACGACAGTTTCGCGGTCGGCCTCGCCAAGGCCTTGGTGGATCTGCTCAGCGCTGGGACTGGGGGCTCCGACCAGCAGATCCGAGAATTGGCGCGGAAACACCCGCCGGCCCGGGTGGAGGCTCTGGTCAATGCGGCCGGCTACGAACTGCTGCAGCAGAACAAAGCCGAGCAAGCCTTGAAGGTCTTCGAGCTGAACACCCGCGTATTCCCGGAGGCTTTCAACACCTGGGACAGTCTGGGAGAGGCTCACATGGTGCTCGGCAACGACGAAGAGGCCATCCGCTTCTACCAGAAATCCCTGGAGTTGAACCGGAACAACGGCAACGCGGAGCGCATGATCGCGAAGATCCGGGAAGGGGCGGGTTCGCCTCGCTGAAAGTCCCACCGAGCAGGCTGCCGACCTTCACGACCGCAGCACTGTCACCCACCGGCATCGAACAGGGCCAACGAACCGAGTGGCCGAGCCCAAGAAAACCTGGTTCATTGACTTGTTGCTGCTGTTGCGGCTTGGCCCGTTGATTGCGGAAACTATCAATCTCCGGCAGAGCCATCACCAAGGACCCTGAGACCTCTGGTCCGCATTCTCACGGGCCTGTTGCCCAAATCGCGAAATTTCTGTGATTCAGCCCAGGCAATGCTGACGAAGCCGCGTTCGTGAGAACGCGGACAAAATGGCGACTGGAGTCCGTCTTCGTTCTCACCGAACGAACGAACTTCCATCAGGGTCGATACTCCTCATGGTTGCAAGGCGCCCCCACCAACGCGGCCCTCTCCCGGGTGCGGGCGCCGAGTCACTCCCGCGATTCGGGCAACAGCTCCTCGACCAACGCAATTCCGAGATCCAGCCGGCGGAGCGCAGCGACAATTCGGGGATGGTCGCTGCCTGCTTTCGCCCCACACGGGCGGAAATAGTAAGATCCGGCCAGGACAGGACTCATGGAAGACTTCGAGAAACGCTTGGGCACCATCGCCTTGGCGCCCTACATCGTAAAAGCCACGGCATTGATCGGGGTGAAGCGCAAAGGCGGGAGCAACATGTTCCGCCATCAGCTCAACACGATGGCCATCTTGATCGACTACAAGATGGTCGACCCGGTTCTGATCAAGGCATCCATCATTCACGATCTCTTCGAGGACGCTCAGGGCATGCCCGGCGTTAGCGAGAAGGAAATCAGGAACATCGATTCCGACGGCCCGGCCGTTTACGAACTGGTCATGGAAGTGACACGACGTTTCGTCAACGGAGAGAAGGAACAGAAGGCGGAATATCTGCAGCGCGTTATGCAAAGCGGCAGCCATCGGGCGAAGCTTCTCAAGCTGGCCGATCGCATCAGCAACATTACCGCGTTGGGCTTTGTGCTCAAGATGGACTTTGTGAAGAAGTATTTGGCGGAAACTCG
>JBFGHF010000154.1:0-7883 GCA_041578355.1 Acidobacteriota bacterium | reverse complement strand
TGGAGACCCGCCACACACCTCAGCAACCCCGCGTCCTGTGCGGTGGAAGAACTTCGCTTGGCGAGTGCCGAGTCATTCGGCATTCGAAGACTCGCCATTCGAAACCTGGCTCAGCTTCCGACCGCCAACCGGGCGGCAGCCAGGAACTCATCGAGGCCTTCGGTCTTTCCGCCGTTTCGTGCTGAGTAGATCTGAGTCAGGTACTCGCGGGCTTTGGTCGATGTCTGCCCACCCAGGACTGCGGCTTTGGCAAACGAGTCCATGGCGTTCTCCATTTCCTTGAGCTGCCAATAGCTCATACCCATGAAGTAGTAGGCGACATCGTTTCGAGGTTGGTAGGCGAGGAGACCTTCGTACTGATCGATGGCCTTCTGCCACTGCTGGCCCTTGTATGCCTGATCGCCGCGCATGGCGAATGGTTTGGCGCAGACATTTTGCCAGTACTCCCGGGTCCAGCCCTCGGGAGGGCTGTTCGGATTGTCCTTGACGATCTTGTCGTAGTAGGAAAGGGCCTTCTGAGAATCGCCCTGCTTCTGGTAATAATCGGCCAGCCAAGCCGCAAAAAATGCAGCCTTCTGGGCTCCGAAATGGTTGACCACCGTATCCCCGTAGCTCACTGTCTTGGCGTCGTTGCCCGTGGCATGGGCAGCCTGCGCCAACATGAAAGCAATGTTGGGGTCCTTATTCTGGGCGTACATAGGCTCGCCCAATTCGATCACCTTGGCGTAGTTCTTGCCCGCCCAGGCCTGCTGAAACTCCTGGCCCTGGAGAGCCTTGCTGTCGGGGAAAATCCGGGCCATCTGCTTGCCAACGGCTTCCGCCTGATCTGCTTGTCCGGCGTCCTGATGCGCCTTGCGTATCTGGTTGAAGAAGCCTTCCATATACTCCAACGCCTTTGATTTGGGATGGAGCTTCTTCATGAACGCTTCCAGGTTGGCCGCCCGACTGGCGAGGGGGCTGCTCATGATTTCCTGGATTTGGGCATAGTGTCGTTCATAAACATAGTTCGACTCGGGGGGGATGCCCTCCGGAGCGACGAACGGCTCCTGGCCGAAAAGCCAAGCACCGGATGCTACCGAAAGAGCCAGCCAAACCAACAGGAATCGCTTCAGGGAACTCATCAGACCAACCTCCAGCCTCGAATTTTTCTATTCAGCCTTCCCGCAGCCCACACCTCGGCGCCCGCGGGAAAAAACCAATTATAAGCTGAGAGGGCGAAATTGACTACATGGTTTCAAACGGAGCAGGGTGATGGGTGAGTCGGAGGAGGAAGGCGTTACGCCCAAGACCCCCGCAGGCGTAGTCGTGCACTGCGTCGAGGAGGGCGAGGGCGGGCAACGCAGCCAGCGCGGATGTTAACGGCGCCGCAGCAGAAGGAGTCCCAGCCTAGGGCAGCCGGTAGGGCCGGCCTTCTTGGTAGAGTTCGAGGCGGCGGCGGCTCTGCTCGGCGAAACCGTGATTGCCCGCCTCGAGAGCCAGCCGGACGGCTTTTCCCGCGGCCCCCACGGCGGCATCGAATCGGCCTGCCGAGGCATAGGCCGCGGCCAGGGCGTCGAGGCTGACGGGGTCGCGGCAGGTCGCCTGGCCGCAAACCGATTCGGCAAGCCGCACCGCTTCCGCCGAGGCCGACTCGGAATGATCGGGGCCCGTGGCCAGCAACCAAGCCAGTTCCCGCCGGACCAACGTCCAACCGGGCCGCAGCCGTAACGCCTCTCGGTAGGCCGCAATCGCTTGCTCCCGCTCACCGGCCTTGTCGAGCATCACACCCAGGTGAAACCTGGCATCGGCGTTGCCGGGCTGGATTCGGAGCGCAGCCTCGAGCTGCTCGGCCGCTTCTCGCGGCTTGTCGGCATTGGCCAGGGCATACCCCAGATTGAGGCGGGCCTGGACGTCCTCGGGGTTGGCTCGAACCAATTCCGCGAGGCGCAAGGCGACTTGCTCGTTTTCCTGCAAGCGGCGGGCTTGCGCCAGTCCGCGTCGGAAGTGGGCATTTGCGGAGTCGAGCGAAAGCGCCTCTTGAAAATGAACCACCGCTTTCTGGTAATCGCCCAGCTTGATGAGGACGTTGCCCAAGGCGCCGTGGGCGAGCGCGTCTTTCGGGTTCAGTTTCAACCCGTGAGCGAGGTAGAGGGCCGATTGCGGCCAGTCTTCGGCCAGCGCCAGCGCCATTCCGAAGCGGACGAAATGCTCGGGGTTTTCAGGGACGATTCCCCAGGCTTGATAGTGACGGCGCGCGCTTTCGGTGTTCCAAGGCTGGGAAGGGAGAGGAGCATCTTGACCGATCCCCGCCAAGGGTCCCAACCACATCACGAGCAACGCGCCGGCGATCATGGTGAAACCCGTTGGCCACCCGAAGGCCGAACCACGGGCTCCTCCCCTTCACGGATCAGATAGGTGCGGTTCGCCGAGAGAGCCTCGACCGTTTGAGTCCGGCCGTTGGGCCAGCGGATTTGCAGGTCGACGCGCTGCGAGGCGCCCAGCCCGAGGTGTTGCGTCTTGGGCTCGCTGGAAAGGTAGCCCGAGCCCCCGTGGACTTCTCGCCAGACCCTCTTCCCGTCGGGGGTGACGGCAACGATGACGGCTCCAATGGCGTCCCGGTTCGAGCCCTTGGCCGGATCGCCCTGCAGCCTCACTTTCAGCCAATGAGCGCTGGCTTCGAGGCTGTTTTCCATGATCACCGCAGGCCCGTGGAAGTTGTTGATCGCGATATCCAGGTCGCCGTCCTCATCGATGTCGAGAAAAACGGCGCTGCGGGAATTGGCTGTGAAATCGGCGCCGCTCTGCCGACTGTAATTGCGCAGCGTCCCTTTCTCGTTGACGTAAAAGACGTTGGGCTCCATGTCCCAGTAGAAGGCCGTTTCGCCCGGGCCCTCGCGGTTGTTGAAGAAAGTGAAGTACTCGTTGGCCCCGTTGAGCACGTAGAGATCATCGTCTCCGTCGTTGTCGAAATCGAAGAAATCCGCATCCCAGGCCCAGCCCACGTCGTTGCTGCGCTCCAGATCGTCGGCGATCTCATACTTCTGCAGTCGCCCCTCGGCGCCCACCGAGACATAAAGCAGACTCGTCTCTACGATCTGGACGCCCGTCATGGCCTCGGGACCGAGCTTGAGCGGGGTCGATTCGTTGGGGAGGACGTAACGGTTGTCTTTGACCATCATGTTGATGTTGGAGATGTAGATCTCCGGGAAACCGTCCCAGTTCAGATCCGCCAAACCCACGTTCATCGAGTGGTAGGACTTGTCCATTCCCAGGTGCTCGGCGACGTCCTCGAAGCGGCCGTTTCCCAGGTTGCGCAAGAGCTGGTTCTTGCCGAAGTCGTTGGCGACGACGAGATCCTGCCAGCCGTCGCCGTCCAGGTCGGTGTGCGAAGCCGCCTGCGTCCAGCCGCGGCTGCCCGTCCCGCTTGTTTCAGTGACGTCCTGGAAGCGCATTCCCCCCAGATTGCGGAAGAGGCGATTGGGTGACGCGCTCTGGTTGTCGCGGTTCATCGCCGGGACCTGACCCCGGAAATCCACGGGCTGTCGACCTGTGTTCAATTGCTCGAAATAGCCCTGCAGATAGTTGCCGAAGTAGCAGATGTAGATGTCGAGCAAGCCGTCTCGATCGTAATCGAAGACCACCGCGGGCCCGCCCACCAGTCCCGGACCCCCCAGACCGGCGAGGTCCGACACGTCCTCAAAGCGGGCATCGCCCAGATTCCGGTAGAGACGATGAGTCTCATTGACGTAGGTGATCAGGATGTCCTGCAGGCCGTCGTTGTCGAAGTCGGCGATGATCGGCTGGCGCGCTTCGCCGGGCAGCCGATCCCGGCCCAGGAAGGTGATCCCCGCCCGCTTGGTAACGTCCTCGAAGCGTCCTTCGCCTCGACTGAGGTAGAGGGCGTTTCCGATGCCGCCGACGAAGAGCAGGTCGTCCCGGCCGTCGCCGTCGACATCTTCGGCGGCGGCCCCACCGCCGGAGAACGTAGGAGGAACGATGGAAATGTCGTGGCGAAATCGGTTGAGCCAGTTGGACGAGCGATGTTCAAAGCGAACTCCGGACCCCTCCGTCACATCGCGCATGAAGATCTCCCCGCTGCCGGGCCGGGTTCCCTCGACGGAACGGATGGGGGCGGCGAGGGACTCGGGTTCGGGGGCGTCGCGGTGGAGCGCCGCCAGGTTGCGGATTTCGTCGGCGGCTGCAAGGATGTGCTTGCCCATGAAGAACGGATAGGTCTTCTCCTCCTTCGCCAAGCGTCCGGCGATGCGCAGGTTGAGGACGGCATACTGGGCCATTCCCTCGGCCAGGAGTTCGGCGGCGAAGGGGTCCAACTCGACAGCGGGAACCGCTGCATCGACCCCAGGGTCGCTGAGAAGTATGCGTAACAGCTTCCAGTGCATCCCGAAGTCGCGGAAGGAATCGAGGTCGAAAGCGGCCAGCTTGACCTGCTTTTCCTTGCCCAGGCGGTGGAAGAAAGTGACATCTTCGAGATCGTCCACCAGGTGGGGCGTGGCTCGCTGGACAGCCTGGTTCAGATCGGGAAGGCGAAGGATCGCTTCTCCCCGCTCTCGGGTCGAAGCCTCGGCCAGAGTCAGCACCTCGGCCAGAAAATCCTCGGCAACGCGGCCCAGGCTTTCCGGTAAGGAGAGGCCGCCCGGCGGCAAGTGGAAACGAGCGTAAAAGCGCCCCACGTTGGCCAAAAACAGTTCCGAAGCTTTGGCCTCATCGATCTGATTGTAGTTCTCGTAGGATTTGATCTTCTGGTCGATGATGGTGCGGAAGGTGGAGACATCACCGCGAGCAATGGCGGCGGGCAAGCTTCGGGGCTGGTCGTTCGAGGGGCCGCCCAGCAGCTCTCGCCAGGCATCGGCAAAACCCTGCGTTGAGATCTCCCTCTCGTTGCGGGCCCGCGCCGCCTGATCGGCGATCCGCAGCGTGGCCAGCGTGTACACGTCGAGGGCCTCGCGAAGCCGGTCGACCGCCCCGTCGTCGAGGGGCAGGTCGTCGTTGGCGAACAAAAACAGCGAGTCCTGTTGTACGGCCAGGATGGCTCGCAGCGCATAGGCGATCGACGAGTACTGGCGTATGTCGTTGGCCGCCAGCACCAGGGTTTCGCCCTTCCGGGGAACGAGGACGTTACCCTCCCCGTCCGAGCGGTAGGCCAAAACCTCGCTGAGGACCGATCCGATTTCCGAAGGACCGATGGCGTCGCGCCCTTGTGCCTTGGCTCGCTCCGAAGCCTTGCCCCAGACGGAGGAGATGAGGGCTTTCTGCAGGTCGATCTTTCCGAATCGGGCGCCGTCGGAAAGGGGAGTCCCGTAGATGAAGTTCTCCAGGCGCGTGGCGGTGGCGTAGCACTTGGCGTCCTTCTGGGACTCGAAGTCCTCGATGGTCCCGATGATCTTGGCGATGGGGACTTTTTCGGCCTCCGAGGGCTTGGGTTGCTGGGCGTGGGCGACGCCGACGAGCAACAGCGCCATCCCTGGAATCAGGGTTTTCCGCACTGTCGTTGGAAGTCCTCCGCTCATCCCCATCCGGCCCCCTAGCCTCAATAGATTATCGGTGAAATGGTAGCACAGGCGGGGCCGCGCTCAGGCCCGAATAACGACCGCAGATGTGCGAGATGAGCAGTTCGAACGGGGGCTGGCGGGACGATGGTGCCGGGGGACGGAATCGAACCGCCGACACGAGGATTTTCAGTCCTCTGCTCTACCGACTGAGCTACCCCGGCGCAAAAGAACGCAGTATTCTACCAAAATTCGCCCGGGCCGCAAGGTGCTTCGCCTCCGGGGAATGAGCCGTCACCCGGGGCGCAGGCAACGATGCCGCGGTAGGTTGGGGCGAAGCCTCTTCTCAAGCCCAGGCAGCGAGGCCCGCGCTACTCTCGCCGAGCTCACAGGCGAGGAACACTAGCCCGGTGTCTGAAGCCAGCGCAGGCAGGGATGCCTGCGGCACCTGGAGCCCCGGAGTCCGACGCCTTTTCTCTGCTATGATGCCCTTCGTTCGCCAGAGCTAGATCACCTCAAGAAAGGAACCGACCATGAGCTCATCTCCTGTCCCTTGTGCCGGAAGCACCGATTTCTATTCCAGAGCCATGCGGGCCAACGGATTCATCTTCGTATCGGGCCAGATCCCCAAGGACGTCGATGCGCCTCTCGAAAAGCAGGTCGAACAGGCCATCGCCAACGTCCGGGAGGTCCTCGAGGGTTGCGGTTCTTCGTTGAGCCGCGTGGTTCGAGTCGGTGTCTACCTGACCGACCTCAAGAACGGCTTCGCCATCATGAACTCGGTCTATACGCAGCACTTTCAAGCTCCGCGACCCGCCCGGACCACGATCGAGGTGGCCGGATTGCCGGGAGGTTTTCAAGTGGAGATCGATGCCGTCGCCCTTGAGTAGCCGGAAGCCCTCGGAGCGCCGCGTCAGGACAGATGAAGGCCGAAAGCGGCCAGCAGCTCGATGAAATCGGGGTCTTCTCGAAACTCGTCGAAGGCCTTCTCCGACTGCAGCCGCGGGCCGTCCTTGAATCCGTTGCTGAGGGCCTTCTCCAGGTAGCGCAAACAGTTGGCTTTGGCTTCGATGTCGGCGAACATCACGGCCATTCGATAGTAGCGCTCCGGATCGGGCTCGTCGGTAGTCGTGGAGATCTCGATGACGTGATCTCCGCTGAGGGCCCCGGGGTTGATGGCAAGAGCCGCCAAGAAAGCCGCCCGTCCCATCTCGAACTCACCCCTCTGCACGTGGGCATTGCCCAAGTTGACGTGAAAGGCGTACTTGGAGGGCATCAAACGAATCGCCCTTTTGAAAGACTTGACGGCCCTACCCGTCGAGTTTTCCGCCAGATGGACGATGCCCCGCGTATTATGCGCGAAAGCATAGTCGGGATTGAGCCGGATCGCACGGTCGATGGCACGGGCCGCTCGCTCGAACTGCAGAAGTCGGGCGTAGGCGATTCCAAGCTTGTTGAAGATCGTTTCGTTGTAGGGATCGTGCGTGGAAGCCTCCAGGTATTTGAGCAAGGCCAGATGATCCTTGTTCTGGCGAAGGAGCTGGTCGCCCTGGATCATCATCCGGTGGGCTTGCATCTTGTCCTTCTGGGGAACGGGAAGCTTCTCAATGCGGGATGCGCAGGCGCTCAAAAAAAAGGCCGTTAGCAAAACCAAGAAGGAACGCTTTAGCCTCATCGCAACTATCATCCTAGCATAGCGGCCAGGGAACGAATCGCGCCTCATCAGCTCGATCCTGTCGGAAAATCGACCCCTTGCAACGGAGCAATCGACGTTTGGTGGAGCGCGAACTCGACGACCCTGTCATCTGGCTCGCCCGATTCTTTCGAGCTTTTTTTCGGCGCCGGAGAAAGTTTCGTTTTACTCATCGGCCTCCGGTGGTTTACAATTGTCGGCTCGCGCCGACATGCCCACTCAGAAAAAAGACATTTCGCTTCAGGAATCGATCGACAAGGTCCTCTATTCGATCATCGACGACTGGTACGACCGGGTGTCGAGCTATTACGTCACCGACGAGAACCCCTCGGAAAACCCCGAGCATGAGGTCGAGCTCAAACGATTTCACGACGAAAAAGGCCACCGCATCAAGTTCAACAAGGACGATCTGGATTTCACCTATGGCCTCCGTTCCGAATGGACCGGAAAGGAATGCGTCATCGAACTCAGCGTCAACAACAAAGTCAAGAACTTCGGATACACCGAATTTCGCCGCCAGCTCTTCGAGCATTACGAGACGGCGGGGGCCAAGCCGGTGAGACGCCCCAAAGGCGTCAGGGGCAAGTTTCGGGATGTTTTCCGACTCGAGTCGGGGTTGCAGAAGGCTTTCACTGTCGAGCGCCGTGGCGGGAAAGCCGACATCATGCGTCTCTCCTTTCGCATCGACGGCGACCTGGCCAGCG
>JBFGHF010000153.1:0-7899 GCA_041578355.1 Acidobacteriota bacterium | reverse complement strand
GCTTCGCAGCTGGCATCTTTCGTCGGGGCCGAAGTGCCCTGGCTGAGACTTCTGTTGACCGATTTTCAGGCCTTTCGGGCGGTTCTCTGGTCTCCCTGGACGGCGTTCAAGTACCGTCTTTCCGATTCAAGCCCCGCCGAGCGGGCCCGGGCAAGGCGCCACATTGTTGCCGAGATGCCCGAGTGGCGGCGTCCCGGCCGTGGAGGACACCCCGTATTCCTTCTGGTCTGGGGCATCCTCGGGTCTCTGGCCGTGCTTGCTTCGGGGCTGGCGCTGGCACTCTGGACGCTGCCTCCGGCCTGGGTTGCGGGCGGAATCGCACTGATCGTGCTCGGTCTGGCTTGGAGGCTGCGGACCGGACGACAGAAGCCTCCGCTGCCGAGTCGAAAGAGCACCGTGGAGAGGGCCGCGACGGTCGGCAAAATTGTAGACACCGGTACCAGAAGGGCGGGAGAAAAGAATTGAGATCGATGCAGATGACTCAAGTCGAAGCACTAACCAAAGGCGGAAATCTCGCCGAATCCTGCAAATATTTTGCGGTTTATCTCTTCGTGCCGCTGGTCGTTTGGGCTATCTACAGCGGAGGTCTTTGGACCTTTGCCATCCCCGCCATAACCTTCGGGTTGATTCCGCTTTTGGAGCTCTTCCTTCCCCTCGACCTCGAATCTCGAGACGACACGGGGCCGCTCTGGACTCGGGGCTCGGTCTTTGATTGGGCGTTGTACGTGGCCGTGCCAATTCAATGGGGGATCATTCTCTTCTTCCTCTTTCGCATGAGTCGAACGGGGGCGACCCCGCTGGAGTTGGTCGGCCTGATTTGGACGGTGGGGCTCTGCTGTGGAGTTTTCGGAATCAACGTGTCCCATGAGTTGGGGCATCGTTATCGGCGCCTCGAGCAGTTCTTGGGCCGATTGCTCTTGCTGACGTCCTGCTACGTGCATATCGTCACCCACCACAATCGGGGGCACCACGCTTTCTTCGGAACGCCGCGCGACCCCAACACGGCGCGGGTCGGCGAGCCGCTTTACGCATTCTGGCTGCGGGCCGTCGTCGGAAGCTACATCTCCTCCTGGCGCATCGAGTTGGGGCGCTTGAGTAGCCGCGGCCTGGGGTTTTTCAGTCGCCACAATGAAATGTTGTGGTGGCAGGTCGTCCAGGTCGCCATGCTGATTGCAATCGCTTTTTTCTTCGGCTGGTTCGCTCTTCTGGCTTTTCTGGGAGCATCGCTGGCGGGGGTTCTCTTTCTGGAGACCGTCAACTACATCGAGCACTACGGACTTTTCCGGCGGCCCAGGGCCGACGGCAGATACGACACCATGGACGGCGTCCACGCCTGGAACTCGAACCATCCGATCGGCCGCGTTCTCTTGTTCGAAGTGACTCGCCACTCCGACCACCACCTTCGTTCGGCCCAGCGCTACGAAACCTTGCGCGACCTGGACGAAAGTCCTCAGATGCCGACCGGGTACCCGGGCATGATGATCTTGGCTTCGCTGCCGCCCCTCTTCTTCCGAGTCATGAATCCACGACTCGCCGCACTGGGAGACAGGGTGGCCCGGGTGAACTGGTGACACCCGAGGGCCGGCCGGGTGGTTGGCGCGTCTTTGACTGAGCCGCGCACCTCAGCAAGCGAACGCCGGAGGAACGGATCGAGGTTGCGTTCCGATGGTTGGGGCGTCCCTCCCACGGTGGCGGCATGGTGGCGGAAAAACAGCTGGTTCCGACCGGTGGACCCGCCTTCCCAACCCTGGCCTTCAAGGCGGGTAAAATCTCCTCGCTGGTGCTCTGTCCAGGTAAGAGTTGCTCGCTTCAGCCGGAAGTGGCTGCTCCTCCAAAATGCGGCTAACCCGTTGATTTGCAGAAGGATCGATTGGTAGCGCCAAGTCCTGGCATTGGGCTTGCTTCTTTCGGGGCGAATCAGAGGAGACAAGTGCATGGGGCTGCCCGGTTTTTGTTGAACTGGCGGCTCGGCCTTTGACAAGATCGAAAAGAAGAGGGTTCAAGAAAATGAAAAGTCGCTTTGCTTCCGTTCTCGGATCGTGTTCCCTGATGCTCTTCCTGCTCGCCACTCCGGCTTGGGGCCAGGGCTTTTTCAGCCTCAGCGAAGAGCAGGAGATCGAACTGGGTCGTCAGGCGGCCGAGGAAATCGAGAAAAAATACCCCATCCTGCAGGATGCCAACGTCAACGCCTACATCGAACGTCTCGGTCAGAAGCTCGTAGCGGAGAGCGGCAGAACCTCGATCGACTATCACTTCAAAGTGGTCGATTCGGCCGACGTCAACGCATTCGCCTTGCCCGGGGGCTGGATCTATGTCAACCGGGGCCTGATCGAGGCCGCCGACCAGGAGAACGAACTGGCGGGGGTTTTGGCCCACGAGATCGGCCACGTGGTGGGTCGCCACAGCGCCGAGCAGGTCAAGAAACTGCAGGTGACGAGCATCGGATTGGGGGTCTTGGACGCCATCCTGGGACGGGGCACCTCGGGTCAGATCGCCGGCCTGGCCGGGCAATTCGTGGCCTCGGGCATCTTCATGAAGTACGGCCGGGACGCCGAACGGGAGGCCGACCGTCTGGGAGTCCAGAACCTCTATGACGCGGGTTTCGACCCCCGCGGAATGGTGACCTTCTTCGAGAAGCTGGCGGCCTTGAGGCAAGAGAAGCCAAACGCCATCGAGACCTTCTTCTCGACTCACCCCAGCCCGCAGGAAAGGGCGGAGAACGTCTCCGATCTGATCGACTCGTTCCCACAAAGCTCGAACCTGATTCGAACCAGTGGCGATTTCGCCTTGGCCAAACGCTGGATCGACCGCCTGCCCCCGCCGGCGGGGGTCCCTTCGGAGGCGGACGAGACGAGCGCACCCACTCCGGCTCAGACCGGGTCCTCCTATCGAGGGGAGGAGCGCGACCGGCAGATCGCCGCGGCTTTCGCTCCGCTCTTTCAAGTCGGTGTGACGGCCGACCCCCGCTACGACGTGCCCACCCGCTTCGATTTCGACGGCGACTGGCGGGCCGACAACAATTGGCGGGCGGCCGACCAGCCGGGCTTCGATCCGCAGGCCTCGGTCTACTACGCGCTCAGCGAGACCGAGACCCATCTCTTCATTCATTATTCGCTCTTCTTCCCGGTGGACGACCCGCGAATATTCGACCGGCGGGCCCGCAGCCACGAGAACGATTTCGAGACTTGCCTGGTGTTTGTTGAAAAGGACGGCGAGAACGGTCAATCGGGACGAGTGGTTCTGGTCGAGACCTTGGAATCCTCTCGGGTGATGAAGTACGTCCCCAGCGCCTCCCTGCGGGGTGGCTTCGAGTCGATCGAAGTCCAACAGGGACATCCACGGCTGTTCGTGGACCCCAACGGGCATGCCATCCGCGCCTTTCGCGGCGACGAAACACGGGAGCTCCGCTACGTCCGGGATGTCATGAGCTACAGCTACACGGGGCGTTCTGAAAGTCCCCTGGCACGACGCGGCGGCAGCAACGTCGGGTACGACCTGGTGCCGCTCTATTCCCTCTGGACTCAAGCGGGCCAGTCCGACAATGAAATCTACGCGGCCACGGCGGATTTGGGACGGATCACGATCAACACGCGAGACTATCGGGGACGGCCCTCCGACCGCAGCGTCCAGCTGGGACAGGTCGGTGTCAACTTCAGGTCGGAAAGCCGCTACGATCAAGGCGGAGCGGCGCCCTGGGGCCGAGAAATCGAGTCCGAGTCGGCCCGCGGGGAATGGTTCCTCAATCCGGCCGCCTCGGTACGGCGCCATTTGAACCTCAACGACGACTTTTCCATCACTTTTCTTCACCAGCCCTATCTGGGCGTTTTCAGATAGATCGCTTACCGCTTACCGCGGACCGCTCGAGAGAGCCGGTGGCGGTAGGCGGGCAGCGCCCGCAGACCGCAGACTGCAGACCGCAGACCGCAGGATTAGTCTCGGGAACGGATGCCGAGGACGATTTTGCCTTAAATCATTTCGGCGGCTATCGCGCTTCGGTCGCCGGGTGGTCGCGTCCCGAAGGGGACGCAGTGAGAATTGCCCAGGGCTTCAGCCCTGGGAAAGGCGCTCGCCAACCCCTCCTGCGTCCCGGAGGGACGCGATGGAACCTCAGCTTTGATTCAGTCGTCCCTGCGGGACTCTTGGTCGGGCCGGGGACATCGAATCGACCCAGGACTGAAGTCCTGGGCTATTTTCGATGCGTCCTCCCGGGGACGCAGGCCTCGTCAGCCCGGGTCGATGCCGGCCGATGATGGGCATTTGGTGACGGGGTTCATCGCCCTCGGCTCGATTCGGGCAACAGGCCCGTGAGACCGCAGACCGCAGACTGCAGACTGCAGAGTGCAGACTGCAAACTGTAGACTCTCTCCCATGCCTCCGCACTTCGATGTCGCCGTTGTGGGGACTGGGCCCGCCGGAGCCTCGGCGGCCCGCGATTTAGCCGCCCGGGGTTGTCGCGTCGTTCTGCTCGAGAAGGAGACGCTCCCTCGTTACAAGACTTGCGGCGGCGGTCTGGTCCATCGCGCGATACGCTGGCTTCCTTTCGATATAAGCGACGCCGTCGAGAGGGACTGTCATCGAGCCGATCTCCATTTAGCGAAAAGCGGCCTTCATTTCCGTACTCGCCGGGAGCGGCCGGTCGTCGTCATGACCATGCGCGACCGCTTCGATTGCCGACTCACCCAGGAGGCGGTGGAGAGCGGCGCCGAGTTGTGGCAAGGTTGCCCGCTGATCGGCCTCGCCGCCGATCCGCGACGACTCCTGCTGGAAACCGCCCGCGGCTCGGTTTCAGCCGACTGGGTGATCGCGGCCGACGGAGCCCACAGTCCCACGGCCCGGGCGGCGGGCTTCGCTCCCAACCGGGGGCTGATCCCGGCCCTAGAGTGCGAAGTCAAGGTGCCTCCCGAAATCTTCGACCGCTTCTCCTCCGCGGCTCGCTTCGATTTCGAGATCGTCCCCGAGGGTTATGCCTGGGTCTTTCCCAAGCGAGATCATCTCTCGATGGGCGTCCTCTCCATGACCCGTCGCAAAGCAGGACTCAAGGTCTGGTTCGAGCGCTATCTTTCCCACCTGGCCATCGATCGGATCGAAAGCTGCGACCGACACGGCTTCGTCATTCCCGTGCAGCCGCGCCCGGGCGGCTTCGTTGGCGGCCGCATCCTGCTCGTGGGAGACGCAGCGGGGCTCGCCGAACCGGTCACCGGCGAGGGAATCAGCTTCTCGATCCGAAGCGGCCAGTTGGCGGCCCGGGCTTTAGCTCAGGGCGGTTTGCAGCAGTCGCAAGTCGGCGCGCGCTACACCGGGTTCTTGCGGGACGAGATTCTGGGAGAGTTGAGACTGGGCCGAATGGTGGCGTGGCTGGCTTACCGCCGCTCCAAGCTCTGGGCCCGGCTGCTGAGGATCTACGGAGACCGTCTCTGCGAGTCTCTCACCGACGTGATGATGGGGGAGTGCAGCTACCGGGAGATTGCAAGAAGTCCGAGGAGCTATTTGGAGTTGTTGAGGGTCTGGTGATGGCCGGGGCTGGCCTGTCAGTTCACGTCTTCCGTCCTCCGTCTTCTGTCCTCCGTCCTCCGTCTTCCGACCTCTGTCCTCGGTCTTCTGCTTCGTCGTTCATTTCAAAATCTCCTTGATGCTATTGAGCCGCGCGCGTAAGCGAAGCCGCTGGGGAGGGATGGCGATCATCGGGGGTTGCCTGAGGGACGGACTGTTGGAGGTGGGTTTATGGTTCGCGTCGCTCCCTGACGGTCGCGGCTCAGTGGTTCCGCGCTCTCGGTCTCGTTCTCAAGTTCTTTATTTACGTTGCCGTATCTACGACCCTCGACACGGAACCCGGAACTCTGATCACCGAACAGAAGTTCCGAGGTTTTCCACGCCCCATCTACTCCGCGAGAATCGCCGCCGACCGCGGGCCGAGGCTCACCTGCAGTCTGCCCTCTCGGACCTGGACGGGCGAAGCCTGGCCCAGCCGATCCTGTAGGACCGTCCCTTCCGTGAGACGGGCAGGCGCAATCTCGAATTCCAGATCGACACCGACCTCGGAGTTGTTGAAGACCACGACCACCGAGTCGTCTTCGCTCACCCGCGCGAAGGCGTAGGCGTGCTCTTCGACCATGAGATTGACCGTCCTGCCTCGGCGCAAAGGCTCCAGATCCTTGCGCACGCGGGTCAGGTTGCGCAGATAGGAATGCAGGTCTTCCTCGGAGTCCGTTCGACCCGACAAGTCGAAAGCGTTCCGTTCATCCTGGGGCCAGCCTCCCGGGAAATCCCTCCGGTTGTCGGGATCACCTCCGCCTGGCAGCCCGATCTCGTCTCCGTAGTAGATCAGAGGGATGCCGCGGGCCGTGAAGATGAGCGTGTGTGCGAGCTTGAGAGCCTCGAAGTCGGAGCCTTCTTCACCCATGAAGCGCGACACATCGTGCAGACCCACGAAGGTGACCAACAGGTGGGGGGCGACGTAAAGGTAGTCCTGAGCGAAAACCTTGGCGATGTCTCAGATCGGTTTCTTCTCGATGAAGGCCCCGCGCACGGCGTAGAAGAGGGGGAAAGCGAAGAGCGACTCGATCCCCGAGTCGACGCCGTCGAAGCGGGTTCGCCCACCCTGGAAGAAAGCAACCAAGTGAGGACTGCCGTCCCACATCTCGCCCACCACGGTGAAGCGCGGGTATTCGCGGTCGATGGCTCGGCGCCAGCGATACCAGAAGTCGCGGGGTACGTAGGGCAGAGTGTCCTGCCGAATTCCGTCGAGTCCCGAGATCCCGATCCACCAGAGCGTATTCTGGATGATGTAGCGAGCCGCTTCATCATCGTTCTGATTCAGGTCGGGAAGAATGTTGATGAACCATCCGTCTAGAGTGGGCTTCTGCACTTCCGGGGGGCTGTTGGGATCGGCGAGGGTCCAGATCTGCCAATTGTTGGCGATATGGTCGGCCTCCGTCCCGTTGTACCAGGACGGGGTGGGCGAGTCTTGCACCCAGGGGTGGTAGGGCCCGCTGTGATTGGCCACTTGGTCCTGGATGATCTTGATCCCGCGCTGATGGGCCGCTTCGACCAGCTCGCGCAACTTGGCGACGTCCCCCAGGTGTTCCTCCACGGAGTAGAAATCCACCGCTCCGTAGCCGTGATAATCCGTGATCGGCCCGGCGTCGTAGATTTCCCTTTGGTTGAGATGATCGACGTTGTCGTAGATGGGATTCATCCAGATGGCGGTCACGCCCAGTTCCTGCAGATAGGGCAGCCGGTCGATCACCCCCTGAAGGTCTCCCCCGTGGTAATAGCGAGTCATCTTGCGGTCCAGCAGACCCTTCGACTCGGCGGGGTCGTCGTTTGACGCGTCCCCGTTGGAGAATCGGTCGGGCATCAGCAGGTAGATCACGTCATCCGAATCGAACCCTTGGAAGCGGCCTTGGGCGGGCAGAGGCAAGAGGATTTCGAAGGGAGCAGTCGCCGCCCCCGCTTCGCTCTGGATGCGCAGTTCGTGTTTGCAGGCCGGCACCCGGGGTCCGATCTCCAGATCGGCGAAAAGGTAAGTCCCAGCCGCATTGACCCGCATACGGCTGGCCTTCAGCCCCGCTGTCTCGGTTTCGACCCGGGCCCCGGTCAGGTTTGATCCCCGAATCAGCAAGCGCACGGGGTTGATGCTGTGTCCCAACCACCAATTGGGGGGCTCGATTTTGGTGATTTGAGGCGGACCAGAGTCCTGAGCGAAAAGGGAATTGATCGCCATCGAAAAGCTGGCGGCCAAGCAGAAATGCACGAGCCGTTTTTTCATCGGTCCTCTTCGATTCTCGGTCTTACGGTGTCTCGGAGTCCTTCCCGTCCCGCGATTTCGCTCACCATCTGTTCCTAGCGCCCGCCGATTCGTCGACATCTCGGACGACGGTCACGGACACGGCGGCGATC
>JBFGHF010000152.1:0-7901 GCA_041578355.1 Acidobacteriota bacterium | reverse complement strand
GCACCGATGAGAAACCGAAACCGAAATTCGTTTTTGAGAAAGGCGAGACCGTCAAGATCATCGACGGGCCTTTTTCCAACTTCACCGGGATGGTCGAGGACGTCAATCTGGAGCGCAACACCGTCAAGGTGATGGTGACGATTTTCGGGCGTGCGACGCCCGTCGAATTGGAATTCATCCAGGTCGAAAAGATCTGAATCGATTTCATAGAAAAGCAGAGGGTTAGGGATGGCGAAAAAGGCGATGGGGATGATCAAGTTGCAGATTCCGGCCGGCAAGGCCACCCCCGCTCCTCCGGTGGGTCCGGCCTTGGGTCAGCACGGCGTCAACATCATGGACTTCTGTAAGGCGTTCAATGCCAAGACGCAGGGGCAGGAGGGCCTGATCATACCGGTGGTCATCACGGTTTACCAGGATCGAAGCTACAGCTTCATCACCAAGACTCCACCGGCGGCGGTCCTTTTGAAGATGGCTGCGGGCATCGCCAAGGGCTCGCCCGAGCCCAACAAGGAGAAGGTGGCCAAAGTGGCGATGAAGGATGTCGAGGAGATCGCTCGCACCAAGATGCCGGATTTGAACGCCAACGATATCGAGGCGGCCAAGCAGATCATTCTGGGAACCGCCCGGAGCATGGGGTTGGAGGTCGGCGACTGAGCAGCCGGCCGCGGGACCAGCGTCTTTGAAGGATTGAAAAGCAATGGCGGGAAAGAAATATACAGAAGCCAGGCAGAAGGTGAACAAGAGGGACTACACCTTGCAGGAAGCCGTCGAGCAGATGAACTCGTTGAAATACGCGGGTTTCGACGAGACGGCGGAGATCGCCCTGCGGTTGGGCGTCAACCCGAAGCACGCCGACCAGATGGTGCGGGGGACGGTGGTCCTCCCCAACGGTTTGGGGAAGACGGTCCGGGTTTGCGTCATCGCCTCGGGGGAGAAAGTCAAGGAAGCCGAGGAAGCGGGCGCCGACGTGGCCGGGGGCGAGGATCTCGTCAACAAGATTCAGAAGGGTTGGCTCGATTTCGAGGCGGTGGTGGCCACGCCCGACATGATGAAGTTGGTGGGGCGGCTGGGAAAGATTCTGGGGCCGCGCGGCCTGATGCCGAACCCCAAGGCCGGAACCGTCACTTTCGACGTGGTCAAGGCCGTCGAAGACATCAAAGCGGGCAAGGTGGAATTCCGTGTCGACAAGAACGGCATCGTCCACGCTCCCTTCGGGAAGCTCTCCTTCGGCGAAGAGAAGCTGGTCCAGAACGCTCGGAGCCTGATCGATGCGGTGCTTCGCGCCAAGCCGGCCGCCGCCAAGGGACGATACCTGCGCGGAGTCGCCATCTCTTCGACCATGGGACCGGGGTTGCGGTTGGACGTCAACCAGATCGAGATGAACTAACCCATCCCGCCGCGGCGGGGATACCGGGACGGAAGTTCGATGAATAAAACCGAAAAAAGAGAGCTGGTCGGTCAAGTGCATGAGATTTTCAAGACGCATGGAAGCGTCTTGTTGATCGATTTCACCGGGCTCAACGTGGCCGACGCGACAGAACTGCGGCGCAAGGTCGCCGACTCGGGAAGCGGCTACCAAGTCGTCAAGAACACATTGGCGATGCGTGCCGCAGAGGAGACTCCGCTGGCCGAATTGACCGAGCATTTCCAGGGTCCCACGGCCATCGCCTTTCACAAGGACAACCCGATCGAACTGGCGAAGATCCTCAGGGACTTTCTCAAAGAGCGTCCCGACATGGCCTTCAAGGCCGGGGTCGTCGATCAGTCGGTGGTATCGGCGGAGCAAGTGCAGGCTCTGGCCGACATGCCTTCCCGGGAAGAGCTGTTGAGCAAACTGTTGTTTCTGCTTCAAACGCCCCTGCGGAATCTCGGGGCGGTGTTGCGGGCTCCCCTGCGGGATTTGGCCATGGTTTTGGCTCAGATTCCGAAAAAAGAAGACTAACCCTATTTGCAGATATCGGAGGGACAATTCATGGCGAAACTGACACGTGACCAAGTAGTCGATTGGATCGAGAGTTCCTCGATCCTGGAAGTGAACGAACTGGTCAAGGATTTGGAAGAGAAATTCGGAGTCACGGCGGCCGCGATGGCTCCGGTTGCCATGGCGGGCGGCGCCCCGGCGGGGGGAGCTGCGGCAGAGGCAGCCGAAGAGAAGACCGACTTCGACGTCATCCTGACCTCCTTCGGAGACAAGAAGATCAACGTCATCAAGGCCGTTCGCGAGGTGACCAGCCTGGGGCTCAAAGAGGCGAAGGACCTGGTGGAGAGCGCGCCCAAGGCGGTCAAAGAAGGTGTGAGCAAGGAAGAGGCCGAGGAAGTCAAAAAGAAGTTCGAAGAAGTGGGCGCCACCGTCGAGGTCAAGTAACGAAGCCCGGGGCAGTGGCGGGGCTCTTGTAATCGACCCCGCTGCTGTGCTAGCCTTATGGAAAATGATATTGTGACTATTGTTTTCCGTAGGTACGGATTCTCGGGGCGATTTGTCCCGTTTTTCGTTTCTGATGACCTGGACCGCACATCGGTGTTCGGTTCAGTCCCTCATCGTTTAGCGTTCGCACTTTGAGTCGGACTTTGTCTTCATTCGGTTCCCAGGTTCTCCCCCGCCGACCCCGGCGATCAGTGGGAGACGTGTAGGCCTTCGTGACCGCCATTTCGTGAAGAGATTCACTACCGCGGGAGTTCTTACGCATGTCTGAGTTTATCAACAACGTTTATCGGGAAAGAGTCGACTTCGCCAAGATCAAAACGGCGTTTCCCATCCCCAATCTGCTCGAGGTCCAGAAGCAATCCTATCAGCGGTTTCTGCAGATGGATCTGCTGCCTGCCGAGCGCGAGGACGTGGGGTTGGAGTCGGTCTTCAACTCGGTGTTCCCCATCACCGACTTCCGCGGCACGTCGTCGCTCGAGTTCGTCGAATACTCGATCGGCAACTGGGAATGCAAGTGCGGAAGCCTGCAGGGCATCGAGCATCTGAGGGCCAGCTGCGCCGGCTGCGGCGAAACGCTGGTGCTCAACCCGACGGCCATCGACGACGTCATCTGCCGCCAATGCGGAGCTCGCAATCCCAACGATCTGGAACGCTGCGACGAGTGCGGCGATCCCGTGCAGCTCAATCTCAAGTACACGATCGACGAATGCAAAGAGCGCGGGATGACTTACGCGGTGCCCCTGAAGGTGACAATCCGCCTGGTGGTCTGGGACAAGGACCCGGACACCGAGGTCAAGACGATCCGCGACATCAAGGAACAAGAGGTCTACTTCGGCGACATCCCCCTGATGACCGACAACGGGATCTTCATCATCAACGGTACGGAGCGCGTCATCGTCTCCCAGTTGCACCGATCGCCCGGAGTCTTCTTCGAAGCGGATCCCCAAAAATCGCACTACCTGGCGAAAATCATTCCCTATCGCGGATCCTGGGTGGAATTCGAGCAGGACAAGAAAAACCTCTTGCAGGTGCGGATCGACCGCAAGCGCAAGTTCCTGGCGAGCACCTTCCTGAGAGCCCTGGGACTGAATTCGGACGAGGACATTCTGCGCAACTTCTATCGGGTTTCCGATATCCGGCTCAAGGGCAAGAAGCTCTATTGGCAGCTCGACGAGAACCTGGTGGGGGCCAAACTGAGTATCGAGATCCCCAAGGCGGGCAGCAAGAAGGACGCCTGGGTGGCCGCCGGCCGCAAGATCTCCAACGCCGCCCTGGGCAGGATGAAGAAAGCGGGCGTGGCGGAAGTCGAAATCGGCATCGAGGACTTGGAGGGTGCACGCTCATCTTTGGAGATCGTGGATCCGGAATCCGGGGAAATCCTCGTCGAGGCCAACGGCGAGGTGAACGGAAGCGTCGTCAACAAGTTGCTGGAGGCGGGAATAAAGCAACTCGGCATTTTCTTTCCCGAGCGCGACGATATCGGACAGGTGCTCAGTGACACGCTGGCCAAGGACACGGTCAAGAACACCAACGAAGCCTTGATCGAGATCTACCGCAAACAGCGGCCCGGCGATCCTCCCACCATCGAGACGGCCACCGCCCTTTTTCACGGGATGTTCTTCGATCCGCGGAAGTACGACTTTTCCCGCGTGGGACGACTCAAGTTCAACATCAAGCTGGGTGGCGACAATCCCCTCGAGGAAAAGACGCTGTCACCGGAAGACTTCTATTCCGTCATCGGCTACCTGCTCAGGCTTCCCCGCAATCTGGGGAACGTGGATGACATCGACCACCTGGGGAATCGGCGGGTTCGCGCGGTGGGCGAGTTGCTGGAAAACCAGTTCCGGATCGGACTGGTGCGGATGGAGCGAGCCATCAAGGAGAAGATGTCGGTCCATCAGGAGCTGGCGACGGCCATGCCCCACGACCTGATCAACGCCAAGCCCGTGATGGCCTCGATCCGGGAGTTTTTCGGCAGCAGCCAATTGTCTCAGTTCATGGACCAGACCAATCCGCTTTCCGAGATCACCCACAAGCGACGGCTCTCGGCTCTGGGTCCCGGGGGACTGAGCAGGGAGCGGGCGGGCTTCGAGGTGCGCGACGTCCACCCCACCCACTACGGTCGGATCTGCCCCATCGAGACACCCGAGGGTCCCAACATCGGACTCATCTCCTCGCTGAGCAGTTACGCCCAGGTCGACCAGTTCGGGTTCATCGAATCGCCCTATCGCAAGGTGTCGGAAGGCCGGATCATCGATTACGTGAGCATCATCTCCTGCGGTGACACGGCTCTCAAGACCGGCGAGGTCTACACCTTGGAGGAGGTGGAGTCCGTCAATCGCAAACTCAAGGGAAGCAAGCGGCCTGCTGAGTTCGAGCCTCACGCCTTCTACCTCACCGCCTGGGAGGGGGACAAGCATGTCATCGCCCAGGCCAACATCGAGGTCGACGAGAAGGGCAAGGTTCTCCAAGACCGGGTCAGCGCCCGCTACCAGGGCAATTTCGTGTTCGTTCCCGTGGAGGAGGTCGAATACATCGACGTGAGCCCGAAGCAGTTGGTCAGCGTGGCGGCCAGCCTGGTGCCCTTCCTGGAAAACGACGACGCTAACCGCGCCCTGATGGGTTCCAACATGCAGCGCCAGGCGGTTCCGCTGGTGCACGCCGAGGCCCCCTTCGTGGGAACCGGTATGGAGTACATCGCCGCCCGCGACTCCGGTGCGGTCCTGATCTGTCGTCGCGGCGGAGTGGTGGACAGCGTCGATGCCGACCGCATCATCATTCGAGCCGGCGGCGACGAGGCGGAGATCAGAGACGCCGGCGTCGACATTTACAAGCTGACCAAGTTCCAGCGTTCCAATCAAAACACTTGCATCAACCAGAAGCCGCTGGTGACCCAGGGTGAAGAGGTCGTCAAGGGACAGATCCTCGCCGACGGTCCCTGCACCGAGAAGGGCGAGCTGGCGCTGGGACGCAACGTGCTCGTGGCCTTCATGCCCTGGCGGGGGTACAACTTCGAGGACGCCATCCTGGTGAGCGAACGACTGGTCAAGGAAGATCTTTATACTTCGATCCACATCGAAGAACTGGAGATCGAGGCCCGCGACACCAAGCTGGGCGCCGAGGACATCACTCGCGACATCCCCAACGTCAGCGAATCGGTCCTGGCCGACTTGGACGAAAGCGGCATCATCCGCATCGGGGCCAAGGTTCGTCCGGGAGACATCCTGGTGGGGAAAGTGACTCCCAAGGGCGAGACTCAGCTGACTCCCGAAGAGAAGCTTCTGCGAGCCATCTTCGGAGAGAAGGCCGGTGAAGTGAAGGACGCTTCGCTGTACGCGCCGCCGGGCATCGAAGGGACCGTCGTCGACGTGAAGATCTTCTCCCGAAAAGGTGTCGCCAAGGACGCCCGAGCCGAGGAGATCGAAGAAGAGGAGATCGCCCGCCTGCAGACCGATCTGGAGGATGAGATCCGGATTCTGAAGGAGGAAAGCTCGGACCGGATCGGTGAACTCCTGGAAGGGAAGAAGGCAGCGGCCGACATAGCCGCCGCCGACGGCAGCAAAGTCGCCTCCAAAGGCGACGGCCTGACGCCCGCACGGCTCAAGAAGTTGGGTTATGCGGAGTTGGTGCGGGTGCAGATCGATCAGGCCGACGTGTTGGACGCCGTGGCCCGAGTCGCTGAAAAGACGGAGCGCCAGATCAAGATCCTCCAGTCGCTGCATCAGGAGCGGCTCGACCGGATGAAGAAGGGCGACGAACTGCCTCCCGGCGTGATCAAGATGGTCAAGGTCTACGTGGCCATGAAGCGGAAGCTGTCGGTAGGCGACAAGATGGCCGGCCGACACGGCAACAAAGGGGTCATCGCCCGCATTCTCCCCGAAGAGGATATGCCCTATCTGGACGACGGGACTCCCGTCGAGATCGTACTCAACCCACTGGGTGTTCCTTCGCGGATGAATGTGGGACAGATTTTGGAGACCCACCTGGGCTGGGCGGCCAAAGTGCTTGGTCTTCATTTCGCGACTCCGGTTTTCGACGGGGCCCGCGAAAACGAGATCAAGAGCCAACTCGATCAAGCCGGGCTACCCGGAAACGGCAAGGCGGTTCTCCACGATGGAAAATCGGGCGAACCTTTCGATCAGGAAATCACCGTCGGCTACATCTACATGCTCAAGTTGAGTCACCTGGTCGACGACAAGATCCACGCCCGGTCGATCGGCCCCTACAGCTTGATCACCCAGCAGCCGCTGGGAGGAAAGGCCCAGTTCGGCGGACAGCGTTTCGGCGAAATGGAGGTCTGGGCTCTGGAGGCCTACGGAGCCGCCAACATCCTGCAGGAGCTTTTGACGGCCAAATCGGACGACGTGCAGGGGCGGGCCAAGATCTACGAGGCGATCGTCAAGGGGGAGTCCACCTACAATCCGGGCATCCCCGAGTCCTTCAACGTCTTGATCCGCGAGCTGCAATCGTTGGCGCTGGACGTCGAGTTGATCGAGAAGCCCAAAAAGAAATTGCGCCGTCGCTCCGAGGCCATGATGGTCGCGGAGAGCGCTCTGGCCGGCCCGGAGAGCGAGGGCGGCGCCGCCCAGGAGGAAGCCGAGGAAACTCCTCAACCGGCACTGGAGTCGGAAGAGGCCGGGGAAGTCCCCGCCGAGACGGCCGAGGCCGCCGAAGCGGAGACCACCTGAGGCAGAGCCGGGCGCTTGGCCCGTTGCTTGAGACCGTGACAACCTTCTCTCAATAGGGAGGTCGGGAACTTTGAGGATATTTCGAGACCAAATCGACAAGAGTCAACTTCTGAAGAACTTTGAGGCCATCCGCATCGGCTTGGCGTCGCCGGAAAAAATCCGCTCTTGGTCGAGCGGCGAGGTCACCAAACCGGAGACCATCAACTACCGCACTTTCAAGCCGGAAAGAGACGGACTCTTCTGCGCCCGTATCTTCGGTCCCGTCACCGACTGGGAGTGTTTGTGCGGGAAGTACAAGCGGATGAAGCACCGGGGTGTCATCTGCGACAAGTGCGGTGTCGAGGTCACGCTTTCGAAGGTGCGTCGCGAGCGCCTGGGCCACATCGAGTTGGCCAGCCCGTGCTCGCACGTCTGGTTTTTCAAGGGCCTGCCCAGCCGCATCGGCCACCTTCTGGACATCAGTTTGCGCGACCTGGAGCGCATACTTTATTTCGAAGCTTATGTGGTCTTGGACCCCGGGGATGCTCCCGTCAAGGAAAAGGAACTTCTGACCGAAGAGCGGTTCCGGGCCCTGCAGGCGGAATTCCCCGGCGGATTCGAAGCGGGGATGGGTGCCGAGGCCATCAAAGAGTTGTTGCGTCGAGTCGACATCGAAGCCCTGGCGGTGGATCTTCGCTACCGGATGAAGAACGAGACTTCCCAGCTCAAGCGGTTGAAATTCGCCAAGCGGCTCAAAGTGGTCGAGGCCTTCCGCAGGTCGGGCAACCGGCCCGAGTGGATGATCATGG
>JBFGHF010000151.1:0-7924 GCA_041578355.1 Acidobacteriota bacterium | reverse complement strand
GCCGAGGTCGCGCAGCAGGAAGGGTCTTCCCTCGGGGTTGGAACCGAAGGGCGTCCCCAGAAACCGTCCCAGACGCCTTTCATCGTCTTCCGAAACTCCGCCGGGCGGCGCCAGATCAGTTCGCCGGAGTACGTAGAAGAAGCGGAAATAGGGATTGTCGGCCAGTTGGCGGTCACCTAGATAATGGGGATCGGCCAGACCAGCCGAGTTGTACCAGAGGATCACGTCCGGGCGCCGCGAGAGGACATAATCGCCCCAACCTCGTTGATGTCCCGACCAGCCCGGCAAGTCCAGGTATCTCGACTGTGTGGCGATCTCTCGAACCGTCAACCCCAACATGTCCACGGCCCGCCGGCCGGAATAGTAGGGCAACGCTCCGGCCGTGTTGACGGCCAAGATCGAATCCGGCGAGGTGCTCTGCGAAAAGTACAACCCGGCTAGACGGCCTACCGTGGCGATACGGTGAGCTACAAATGCGGCGCCCGCTCCGCCGCCCAGCCATCCCGCCGCGATGTGCAAGGCGAGCAACAACACAACCAGAAGGGACAGTGTGGGCCCCTTCAAGTTCGCCATCGGCCGTGGCGCCCTCCCTTTCATCTCTTCCGGGAGCCAGGCCAGCAGCACCGCGGCCAAGGGGAGCAGCGGCAGAAAGAACCGATGAAAGGGCATGGAATCGCCCCCGATCGCAATCGGGTAGATGGCCACACCCAACGCCACGATCCACACCGGAAAGAAGAGGCTGTGGCGCCTTTTTCCGCTGGTCTTGAAAAGAAACGCCGGAGCCGCCAAGGCAGCGGCCAGCAGCGGAAAGCTGAGAGCCCAGCTCAGTGAATATTGCAATCCGCCGAGGAATTGATCACTCCCCCCCGTGACTTTGGCGTAGAAAGTATTGGGCAACAGCTGACCGTAGTAGAGCAGCCGCCAGGTGAAATAGGTCCCGTACAGGAGCCCGAACAGGATCAGCCGCAGGAGCATGCGTCGCACCTTGACGCGACCGCGCCCGAGCCACTCCCAGGACACGAAGGAGCTCACGCCGAGGAGGAAGAAATAGACGCCTTCGGGGCGCGTCAGGGCCAGCAGAACCGCGACCAGCGTGGACGTGTTCCCGCGGCCCAGGATGGTTTCGCGAAATCCCAGATAGAGAAACAGCAGGAAAAGAGACACGAAGAGCATCGTCTCCATGCTGGTGCAGGCCCAGTAGGCAAAAGCGGGCAGGGGCAGCAGGAAAACGATCGCCCAACTCGGGGAGTCGGCCGGCGCTCGCGGCTCGGTTCCCTCCCCGGTCATCCAACGTGCCTTCCGTCCCAGACGTTCGAGGCGCGAAGTCGACCAGATCAAAAGCAGAGCCGCCGCCAGGGAGAAAGCCTTGAGGCCCGCCACCGGGTCGAGACCGCCTCCGAGAAGCGCCGCCCCCAGCATCACCCAGAGAAAGTTGGTGTAGCCTTCGACCCGTTCGCCGACATTGAACACCAGACCCTGGGCTTCGATCAGATTGCGCGCGTAGCGCAGACTGATGAAGGCGTCATCCAGAAGATAGTCTGAATAGCGGTAAACGCCGAAGAGAAAGCAGAGGAGAGTGAGCAGCAAGCAGACCCGAAATAGCGTGGCGGAGAGCCGGGGGCGGCCCTCTCCGGACTCGGTGCCTTCGAGAGATGGGGTTGGGCTGTCTTCGTTCGGCATCGGTTGAATCCCGGCTCGAGGCGACGGCGCCTGTTCTCGTGTCAGCCGATCTTAACCCGACAGGTGTGACCATTCGCTCCATCGCGGCCGATCTCGGTCGGCAACGGCGTCTTTTCTCCTTCCTTCCAAGAAGTGCTATCATTCCGCCTCTGAAATATGTTCTTCCAGCCTGACACTCCACCCGACACACAAGCGTATCTGATCTTCGGTTACGTGGCTTTTTTCGTCGTCCTGGCGGTCTACTTGTGGTGGCTGGGGCGGCGGCAAGCCGAAACCGCCTCCCAGCTGGGCCGACTCCGAAGAGTCAAACCGGATTCCGAGTGATCCCCGCCATTTATCGTGTTGCGAGTCGGCGGGTCTCTTCATCCTCTTCGTCCTCACCGCGATCGTCTTCGGCATCGTCATCCTGGCGTTTGTAGGCCAGGGTTGAGGGGATTGCCCGCCTCGGCCGACTTGGATCGACGATCCAAAAAGTCGAGCAGGCGACTGCCGGGGCCTTGAAGCGGCGGCGGGATGCGCCGGGAGATTGGCGCACAAACTTTGGAATGAAGCGCACGGGTCGACCGTAAACTTGAGTAGACATGAAAAAAACAAGACGGGATGAGAAGAAACAGGGGCCCCACAAATCCAAACATGTCGGCCTGGGAGTGGGCCTGGGAGTGGGCCTGGGAATAGCCTTTGGGGCGGCGATAGGGGCGGCAACCGGAAATGTGGGCCTTTGGATAGCCTTGGGCATCGTTTTTGGAGCGGCGCTCGGCGCCGCTTTGCAAAAGTCCTGATCCGCGCGCAACTCGCATCTCGGGAGTGCTGCTTGCATATAATTCGGTATTTTGCTAAATTACGATTTATGAACCAGGTTTTCAAAGCCCTGTCCGATCCGACCCGGCGGCGGGTCCTGCAACTTCTGCGCGAGAGGCCGAAGACGGCCGGCGAGCTCTCGGACCACTTCGATTTGTCCAAGCCGACCATGTCCGGACACTTCGCGGTTCTGCGCGAGGCCAACCTCATCGCACCGGACAAGCGCGGCACCACCATCACCTACCGTCTCAAGCTGTCGGTGCTCGAGGAGGCCCTGCTCGGCTTTGCCGAGACCTTCGGTTTTGAGCTGCAACTCCAGCAGAAGCGTACTTTCTCCCGAGGTTCCGCGGGAAACGAGGTGCTTTCATGACATCCAACCGTCTCAGCGCGGTGTTGGCAGCCGCTTCAGTGCTGGTTGTCGCCGCACTTGCGGCCTGGGGTTTTGCGATCGATCACGAGCCCGCAGGACGATGGATCGCGATCGCGTCGTTCCTGCCTGTGCTTTGGATGTTCGCGGAGCTGGCGCAAGGCGGCAGTTCCGACCGGCGCCACATCATCATCTGGCATCGCTGCGTGATCGCCGTAGCGGGGCTCCTGCTGGCTTTGCGTCTGGGCCCGCAACTCGCTCTTTCGACTCAGCTCCTGGAGAGCGGATGGGAGCCGACACTTCGACGGCTGGCCGGAATCGCATTCGGCGTGGGACTCGTCGTTTGGGGCAACTACCTTCCCAAAGTTGTTTCGCCCTGGAGGCGCGAGGACGAGCCCTTCGATTGGCAACGGGTGCATCGCTTTGTGGGATGGCTCGCCGTGCTGGGTGGACTGTTCGTGACCGGGGCCTGGCTTTTCCTTCCCCTGGCGCAGGCAAAGCCGGCAGCGATGACCACCATCATCGCCGTGACGGTGCTCGCCGTGGGACGGAAACTGATCTCGCTGGCGAGCAGCACCCACCCAAGTCCTCTCGAGCCGGGATCGCGCCAGGACTGACACCATAAGAGTTTTGTCGGCACTTCAGCCGAGAGCGGAGCAACCGAGATGACGACCGTGACCTTTTATCACTCGATAATTTGTCCCCGTTGCAAGATGGCGAGCCGTTCGCTCTCTCGACTGCTTGCGGACTTCCCCGAAATCCGTGTCGAGAAGGTCGAGTACCTGACTCATCTGAGCGCCGCCCGTGCCAACGGAGTCAGAATGATCCCCGCACTTGTGTCGGGCGACAGGCGCCTGGGCGGCTTCTACCTGACCCGAGCCCGGATTCGCCGCTTCCTCGAGTCCCTGTAAAGTCGGCATGAACGCCGACCTCTGACGTGGCCCACTCGATATGCTTGCTTCTGTTCGGGCAAGGTGTCACATTATCGCCCCTAACCTTCGATCGGAGACCAAACGCCAGTCGGGATCGAACAGTTCCCAACGGTATGACCTGGCACGAGGTTCTCGGAAAGGACTGAGTCGATGTTCAGCCACTCCTTAGGCGCCTATTTCAAAAACGTGCGGATCGGTCTGGTGCTGCTTGTACTCGTCGGGGTTGTGCGATTCCTGATGAAACCCGTCCTGGGAATCCCCGCGGAAAGCGGCTCCGCACTGACCGGTGTGGCTTGGCTTTGGCTGATTCTGGTTCTCGTCTATTCCACCCTGGTGGGACAAAAAGGGGGCCGTTTCGGCGACGTGGTCGGCACCGTGTTCGTCCTCTCCGCCGTGGCGTCGGTGATCAGTGTTGTGGGCATCGCCCTCGACGAGTTCGGAGGTATCGACACCTACTTCACGGATCCCCGGCATGGAGGCTCGATGAATCCCTGGCTGCATATGGGAGGACACCTGATCGCAGGCATCGTCCTGACGATCGCGGGTTCTCTGATCGGCGGTCTGGTCTTCCTGCTGGGCAGATCTCTGAAGAGGGCCTAGAACCTCGATGCCCGGTTTCCCCGATACCGAGCAGCAAGAGAGTGGCGAGTGCATCCGCTGCACTTCGCCTGACCGAGACGCGTCAGATGGTCCCCCAATAAACACCCTTGCGATGGCCCGTTTTCACCAAGTGGACGACCAGCCAACCAGCGCGTGGCCGATTTCGTGATAGAGAACAAATTCGGCCAACCCCAGCAAAGCTTCTGCCAGCTCTTCCGGATTCTCAGAGTATTCGAACCGGACGAAGAGATTGGCGTGGAAGTCCAAGAACTGGTAGTTGATGACAATCTGGTCACCCTGTTGATAGGGGCCTTCCGAGTTGTCCTCGAAGCGGATGAGGATGTCGTAGGGAAGGTTCAGCGCCGCGTTGAGCCCTGCAACAATCTCGTCGAACACCCCACTCTGCTGGACCAGTTCGCGCAGCGTGTCCAGTTCCTGGTTGGGAGATGGCTTATAGATGATTTTGAAGTCGCCCTGATCGGGGAAAGCCTTGGGCTGTAAGAACGGCAAGAACCCGCTGCCCAGGAAAAACACCGGAAGGACGGCAGTTGCCAGCCAACCCGAAGATCTCGAACTCATGGATCGGATTCTTCCAGTTCTTGAGATGTCTCCGGGAATAGAGCCGGAGTGCTTTCGTCCTGATCTACTCGATCGCCTCTTCTGCAAACACCTCCGGACACAGCACCGCGCCAAGTTCCTCCCCGATGAGGTCACCGTGCCTGTCATCCTCTTCGAGAAATGTTGCTTTCGCGACTTCGCTCCGCGCCTCGTGATCTTCGACTAAAAGAAGTCCTGTCCCCACCACCAGGCACAAGACTGCGGTACTCAGTACCAAGAACTGGGCGGTGCGAGTCTTCAGGAGCGCCGCGATGCCTGCAGTCACGAGCGTAATCGAAAGGAATACCGCCGAGAGATCGATATAGTCTCCCATCTTTTCGGCGACTCTTCCTTCGAAGACTGCGCAGAAAGCTCGATCCGACAGGCTGTTGCCTTCTGCGATGAGCTGGGAAGACCTGAGTTCTCCAAAAGAGTTGTAGCTCCTTTGCGCTTCCTCAGAGAAAGGGTCGAGAACATGGTCTTCCGCGGCAAAATATTCCTCGACGAGAGCCGCCACTCTCTCGGGCATGGCCTGGCTCATGAACTCACCAGCAGGCGTATTGTTCGAGTTCTGGATCATGGCCTGGAAGAACCAGTCACGCTCGATGGACCGCTGTGCGTTGGCGTCGTTGTATTTGTCGTTGGCGTAGGCAGTCAGGGTGAGAGCCTCGGTGTTCGCCGCCCGCACCGCTCCGTCGAGCCTGGCACTTTGGTAAGTGGCGATCGCCGTGAGAACTGCCGCAAGACCTATGAGAATCGAGGCAAGAAGCTCGACTCGCTCGCGCCTAAATCGCTTGTCCCCTGAATTTGGCATCCGCACAGTATGCCACTTTTGCTTTACGGAATTAAGCACAGAAGTTCCGACGTGAAACGGCCTCTATGTCGGCATTGCACCTGTCGTTTGCAGCGGGGCTGACAGCAAAGATCGAGGTCTCCTTTGAGAAGATCGGCAACATTCCAATCCCCTCCAAGTTCCAGCGGGAAATGGAATTATCCGTCAATCGCGAAATCTCTCTTCCGGTTTGTATGCGACGCCTTTCGGCTCGAGCGACACCAGGATTTCGGACTTCCGCTTCCGGGCTGTTGCGAACCGGAGGTGGCTGGTCGTACCGTTCTGCGGATAGAAAACTCTGACCGCCGTGGAGGGTCGGTGAACACCATTGACCCTGGGTTCCGAGAATGCGATCGTGACTCTCGGGATCGGCGAGGTCTCTCCGTAGACCTCGACGAATGCCGCCATCGCATTTCCCAGGGAGTAGTCGGGACCTTCGAATCTCAACGACCCTATCTCCGTTTCGCTGCCGGTGGAGTTGTCGCGAACGTAGGCTGTGAACCAGACAAAGGCCGCATCCGTCGGTTGGCTCCGCGCCCGGCGCACGAGATATGTGTAGGACCCTGAACTCCAGTCCGCCTTTCTTCGAACGCTGATGAAGTTGTCTTCATAGTCGGCGGACTCGAAGTGCGTCCCGGGAGGTCCGCTGGCGAGTTCGACGGGGATCTTCTGATTATCGGATGACCAGCGCGAAAAAATGCCGCCGCGTCCGATCACCACCACTTCTCGGTGGTTCTTCGAGGGCCAGCCGCGCGTGGAGGTCTGGACCCCTCCATAGAGCGGCGTCCGACCGATTCTGGCGAGTCCCAGCGGGGCGATGTACAGGTCGACCGAATCCGGTACTTCGCCGACGATTCTGAAATCGACGCTGATCTCGTTGAAGCTCTCGGTCGGGGACGCGCTCGTCCACCAGATATTTACAAAGTGCCAGGGGTACCGGGGCGGGGAGTGCGGCCGGTCTGGGCGGTCTTGCACTTTCGACGCCGCATAGCCAGGACCATTGGTTGAAACAATGGCAGTCAGCAGCCAGACGACAAGAACAGCAGCCGAGATTCGCACCTTCGTCTTGATCGCGATCATGCTCCAAGTTTTGCACTTCCCCACTGCCTTTTAAACTAAAGGCAGGGGAGTGGCACGGTTCATCGCCGGCGGCCGGTGCTGGAAGACTTCGGTCTCGATTCACTCCGCAGTTTTCGGATCCCACATCTCCTTGCATTGAACCCGAGCACCTGTTTAACTTTGCCGGAGTTTTGCGATGGCCTCACGCTGACCGGTTGAGAGTTCGGAGACTTCATGGGAACCGATTACCCGCCGCCGCTTTGGGCTTTAAAGACTGCCGGACCCGGCGACCGAGCGGAGGCGGTGAAAGCCTACCGGAGAGGCCGGCTGAAGACGAACTGGGACCCCCATCCTTACGCAGCCGGGATCAACTACGGTCGCAAACCCCTGTCGAAGGGGCCTTCCAAAGCCTGGGCCAGGGAGCAAGGTTGGCCCACGCCTTGGTGGTCTTTCCGGAAAGCCTTTCTCGCGACCCTGCTCGAGAACGATGAAAACTTTCGCCTGGGATTGACCGAAGGCGGTGTGGAGCTCTATTTCCCCAAGCGGGAACACACGCTATCCGCGGAAGAACTTCAGAAACTCGATGACTTGTACTCGGAACGTTCAGCCGATGGTCGCCCATCCGGTTGGGGCAGCTTGGTAGCGGCACTGAGGGACATCCGCCGCGCCGTCGAGGCGGGGGTGACGATCAAAGTTGAAGGCAAGTCGCTGGCCACCTGGAGTTCCTTCTACAGCTGGGCGCACGGGCGTTATCATGGACTCGAGGACGGTTACGACAGCTGGATCGGCGACGACACCTCCTGAGGAGGTCTCCGAACTGTTGATGGCGACCCGATGAAAATTGGAAAACTCAATCTAAACCCCAGAGGAGGCGACACTTGGCAAGAAGGTCTTCTGCGCTGACATTGATCGGTCTTTTTCTTTTCTGTTTACAGCCGGGATGCAGGTCAAATGGGGACGCTCTCGACCGAAGCGAACCCAGGGCAAATGCCGGGCAATCCGCGCGCGAGCTGACTCCCTTCGTTGCGTCCACGCCCTCCGGGGACCGATATGGTTATC
>JBFGHF010000150.1:0-7926 GCA_041578355.1 Acidobacteriota bacterium | reverse complement strand
CGCCCCCGCCACGCACTCCGCCCATCCCCTGCTGCCGTCGGCGTCGCGCACCTGCACCAGAAAGACGCGGCGAACGTGGCTCGAGCCCGACGAGATCCGGAACGGTTCCTTGAGCCTCAAGCGGATTTCACGAAGTTCGATCTGACGGATTCGGATCATTGTAGGTTTGTAGGTTTATAGGTCTGCCTGGCCGCCATTGCTCCGTCTTCGGAGCGGAGGAGGGTGGGCCATCCCGATTCCGGTCCCGATCTCAGTGCCTGCCAACCTAAAACGACAACCTCAGCCCGAACTGAATTTGGCGTCCCGGCGTGCTGGTCGACCGAATCCGCCCCAGCGTCGGAAGGGCGGGTTCGTCGTCCTGGCTGCCCGAAAAGGCCAGCAGGCTGGGGATGTCGAAGTTGGGGCGGTTGAAGAGGTTGAACACTTCGACCCGGAACTGGATGTTGAGGTCTTCGCCTCCGCGCGACCAGCGGAAGTTGCGGGCCGCCTTGAGATCGAAGGTCCGGAGATTGGGGCCGGTAAACGTCCCGCGTCCCAGATTCCCCAGGGTTCCGGATGGCTGTAGGGTGAAAGCCGCAGGATCGAAGTAGCCGTCGGGCCCTCCCAGCACAGCGCTCTGGTGGGTGAAGCCGGGGGTCAGGCTGGGTCGATCGAATCCGAGGCCGGGGAGTATGGAAGGCGACCAGCGGGAGCGTGAGCGGTTGCTCTGCACGAAGACGGTCAGGGGATTCCCGCTCTGTACGGTGGCGAGCCCGGCCAACTGCCAGCCGTCCAGAATCCGCTTCCACCCCTTGCTCAGCCCAGTGGAAAAAGGAAGGTCCCAGACGAAGTTGAAGACCCAGTTGTGCTTGGCATGGAAGTCGGAGAGTCCCTTGTTGTAGTCGGTCCCGAGCTCCGGAAAGGCTGAGGTGGTTCCGTTGCGGGCGTCGGAAAAGAAGGTCGAGGCCTGCGTCGTGTCGATGCTGCGCGAGAAGGTGTAGGAGGACTGAAAACCGAGCCGGTCCCTCCAGCGTTTGCGGACTTCCAGCACCAGGCCGTGATACCAGGAATCGCCGTCGCTGCGCTTCAGCTCTATGGTCCCGAAGTTGGGATTGACGAGCGGGGCTCCCACGGGCCAGAAAAGCCCTCCGTCGGGCCGACTCTCGGGAATCGCCAGGTTGACGTCTCCGCTACGCAGCAGGTGTGTTCCCCTCGAACCGGAGTATCCTGCGGTCACAACGACGTTCCGCCACAATTGCCGCTGCAGATTGAGGTTCCAGACGTGTATGCGGGGGGTCTTCAAGTCGAACTCGATGGGACGCAGCGAGTTTCCGATTCCCCGCCCGAAGGGAGGATTGGGAAAAGTCGGCGCCGGAATGAAGAAACGCGGTGTAAAGGGGGGATTCGTCACCGTGACGATCAGGTTCTGCTGGTTGTTGGTGTTGTAGTAGAGCCCGTAGCCGGTTCGGAGGGCGGTGCTTCCGTCGCCGAAAACGTCCCAGGCCAGACCCAACCGGGGAGCGATGTTCTTCAGAGTCGGATTCTTGTAAAGCGGTCCGATGGTCGGTTCCGGATCGGTGAGCCTCAGCAGGGCCACGTCTCGTCCTTGCTCCTCGCGAGGCACGGTCGAGACTTCGTAACGGACCCCCAGATTGACGGTCAAGTTGGGGTGCGCTCGATAATCGTCTTGCAAGTAGAAGCCGAAGAGGCTGAAGCGCCAGTAGCGGTCCAATTCCCCTTCGGGGCCCAGGCCGAGAAACCGCAACGGCCGGTTCTGGAGAAACTCGTTGATCCCGGCAAAGGCGTACACCCCGAGCGAAAAGGTGGGGTTGACCATGTTGTCCTGATAGCGCTCCGCCAAGGCCCCGGCCTTTAGAAAATGTTTGCCCCGGCTGTGTGCGAATCCAGTTTCGAACCCGAAGACGTTCTGCACCAGCGACACGTCGACCGATATCTGCGGTCCGAAGCGCGGGATGCCGCCGATGTCGATATTTCCCACCAACTTGCGAGTCGAGACGAAAGGCTGCAGCGGCGTCAAGGTGTTGGCTTCCACGTCCTGGCCTATCCGGGTGCGGCTGAAGCTCCCCCGGAAGGTGCCGATGGTGTTCGAGGAGAAGACGTTGCGGTACTCGAGCGTCATAAACTGGTTGCGGGAAAGGAAAAGCCGCGGGAACTGAGGGAAATCGGTGGGGAGGCGCACCTCGGCGTCGTCGAATGTGTAGCGCCCGAAAATCTGGCCATCATCCAGGTTGCGGTCCAGCCGGACCTGGAAAAAGTCCTGGTCGACGGTCTGATTGAAGAGGAACTCATGCACCGCCAGGCCCCCACCCAGATTGGGACCGTTGGGCAGCGGAAACTCCTGCAAATAAGGCGCCACAGCGGGATCGACCCCGACATCGCGGAAGCTTCCCGGGTTCTGCGCATCGGGCAAAAGCCCCATCCGCGCGTTCTCGTCGGGAACCACCGTCGACAAGGAACGACCCAATCCCTCCCGAATGCCTTCGTAGCCGGCAAAGTAGAACCAGCGGTCCCTCTGGATCGGGCCGCCCAAGGTGGCGCCGAACTGATGACGCTTGAACTCAGGCTGAGAGCCTCTGTCGAAAAAATTCTGGGCGTCCAGATTGTCGTTGCGGTGGAAGTAGAAGAGGCTGCCGTTGTGCCGGTTGGTGCCCGACTTGGTGACGGCGTTGACTTGGCCGCCGAAATTGCGTCCGAACTCGGCGCTGTAGTTGTTGGTGGCGACCTCGAATTCTCGAATCGTCTCCACACCCAAGGCGGTGCTGGCGGCACTGCCCGCCGGACCGTTGGTGAAGTCGTTCTGCAACGTACCGTCGAGCAGGTAGACGTTGGACCGAGGGTCCCGCCCGTTGACCGTCGCTCCCACGCCGTGGGCCACGATCGAGCCGAAATTATCGCGGTGACGATAGGCCGAGACTCCGGGTTGGAGAAGGGCCAAATCGGTGTAGCTGCGCCCGTTGAGCGGAAGTTCCTCCAGCGTCTGTTCCTCGACCACGTAACGCAGACCCGAAGTTTCAGTCTGGACGAGCGAGATGTCCGCTTCGACCACTACCTCGGTCTCCTCCACGGGGCCCAGTTCCAGGGCGAGCGAGAGAAACACGGTTTCGCCCAGCGTCAGCACGACTCCCCGCCGCAGCAGGGGACGAAATCCGTCGCGGCGAGCTCGCACGTCGTAGCTTCCGATGGGCAGTTCGGCGACCAGAAAACGGCCGGCACCGTCGGAGAGGGAACGCCGCGAGAGCCCGGTCTCGGTTCGCTGGACGGTGATGTCAACACCGCTCACCGCCGATCCCGAAGGATCCAGGACGATGCCGCTGATGGCGGCCGTGGTTTGGGCTCGAGCGGCCCCCCCCAACAGCAACAGGATGACGAGGATCGTGTTGAGTCGAATCATTTGTCTCATGCCGTAATAGAGTGTAGACGAAGGATTGCGGGTCGCCGTTCCTGAGAATCCCGAGGTGTTTTCACGCTCAAGGAAATCGTGTCGTTGTTGTAGGTTCCGAGTCATGGGTCAGCGAGCTCTCATGCCTGTCAGGCCAGGCGCCGCGAGCGAGGCACATCGGGCCATCATTCGAAGGGGCGCAACGCCGCCCCGGGCCGGGAGTCGCGCCCAGCCACGGCTCAAGACCCATGATCCGCCGCACCAGCCTTCAGCTCGCCTCGGCGAAGCCGCCGATACAGTTCGAGCGAGTTGCGCAGAATCGCCACTGCCTCCTCCGGGCCCAGCATCTCCTCCACTACCACCTCTTTGTTCTCCAGGACTTTGTAATCTTCAAAAAAGCGTCGCATTTCGCGAAGCGTATGGGCGGGCAATTGGGAGTGTCGGGTGTAGTCGGAGACCGCCGGATCGCTGACGTTGACAGAGAGGAGCTTGTCGTCAATCCCCTTGTCATCCCGCATGCGCATGACTCCGACTGCCCGCGCGTTGATAATCGTCATGGGGTGAACCGGTTCCTGGCCCAAAACCAGTGCGTCGAGAGGATCTCCATCATCGCAATAGGTGCGGGGGACGAAACCGTAATTCGCCGGGTAGTGAACCGCGCTGTAGAGCACCCGGTCGAGCCGCAGCAAGCCCGTCTCTTTGTCCAGTTCGTACTTGTTCTTGCTGCCGCGGGGAACTTCGATGACAACGGGAAAGTACTTCTCGACGATCTCGTCATCGATGTAGACATCGTGCCAGGGATGCATCGAGAGGCGAGTTTATCACGCGGCTCTGTTGGTGGGTCCGAGCGGCCGGCGGTTCGAAATTCTCAGTTTCTTTTCTCACACCTGCCTCCCTCTAGCTTCCACAGACCCACGGCCTTATTTTCCGATCACTCCGATCCCCAGGACCTGCAACTGTCGCTCGAGGTTGCCGAGTTCAGCCATCGTGATGGGAGCCAGCGACGCGTGGAGCGCGGCCGAAGTCACGTCGCCCGCCAGGTAGTAGGCCGTGGCGGTCAGCGAGTGTAACGACTGGGTCTGCGCCTCGTTGAGCAACCCCTCGACCGTCGCAAAGCCGCTCAGAAAGTCTGCCGACGCCCCGTAGCGCCGATTCCGCAACATCTCCTTCGCGTAGTCCTCGAGCAGTCGGATCAGGTCGTCCCGAATGCCAGCCAAGTCCTCGGGGGAGGCGTTGGTCCCGGACGACTCGATTCCCTTCTTCAGACCGTCCGCAGCCGCCTTGAAAAGTTGATCGCTGAGACGCTGAGCATCGCGGCTGCCCCGCGAGGGTCTCTGCAAAGGCTTCGCCAAGCGGGAGAGGAAACGTCCGTAGCTCTGCCAGGGACTGAAGGAACGGCCCCGATCCTCCATGCTCTGCGTGGCCAGGCTGAGCAGCCTTTCCAGTTCTCTCAGCGTTCGCTCCAGGTCGGGCGGAATCAGGGTGATCCGCTGGGGGGGCAAATCGAAGCGGGGGAACATCAGCCCTTCGACTTCTTGTTCGCCGCAGGGGGGCATCGCGGCCTGCCACTTGGGCGGTGGCAAATCAAACACGGCCTGCAGGCGCCGGCTGAATTCCTGCAGGTAGACCGTCCCCGAAAGGTTCCCCGCATCGAACCCGATCAGCATGAAGTGAACGCTTTCCCAGTGCTCCTTCCGGCCCGGGTAAAGCTCCATCGCCGAGCACAAAAGAGGGTCGAGCGCAGCGGCGACGGGAGGGCCCAGCTTTCGCGGATACTTCGTCGCCGCCGTCAGAGACAACTCCAGAAACTGCTCCAAGAACAAATCGCGAGGCGCCGGGTTTCGAAAGTCGAGTCCCAACCTCCGCGCCGCCGATGCGGTGAAATAATCGTCGGGATGACGAAGGACTTCGGTCGCTGTGCGGTACACCTCGACGGTCTCGGCCAGGGTGCGGTCGATCAGCTTCTCCCAGTTCCAGGGGGGATCCAAAGGGAGAGACCGCGGGAGCAATAGAAAGCGCATGGAAAGCTCGGAGCGCCACAATCGATCCTCGGCTCTGATTTCTCCGTCGGGCAGGGTGTCGACGAATCCGAGAACGTCTTGCAACAGACAGAGCAGCTGCGGAAGCCAGCTTTCGCGTCCCGTCAGTCGCGCGTTTCGCAGGCAAGAAGCCAGTTCACCGACCAGCTCCAACCCCTTCTCGCGGTCCCCGCTGGCGGGACCGGCGGTTCTCAACGCTCGAAGCGACTCGATCTGCTCGGCCCGGACGCAACCGATTGCAGAAGACAGGGCCTCCGAGTTGATCTCGGCGCAGGACTGGGAGAATCCCGTCTCAACCGCGAAGCAAGTCAGGACTGAACAGGCCAGAGCAGCGAAGAATAGCTCGGCCCGGAGAAAGGGCTTTGGCAAACCGACTCCTTTCTGGCGCCCGTGTATTGAAGCACAAAACGGGGTGAAATGCCGCGGGCATCCGGAAACTCGGGACCGGCGGCAGCGTCGATTTGGGGTTCGATGCCCTTCTGGACTATTCTGTTAGGAACCCCAGGCTCAACGGGAGAGACATGAAATCGGCTTCTTCCGCGAGAACTTCCAAGGCTCGCGCGGGCCTTCCAGCCATCTTCCTCTTGCTGACTGCGACCGCCGCACCGAGTTGGGCCAAGGACAAATTCGAAAAATGGATCGAGGACGAGGTGCGGTGGATCGCCTCCGAGGCAGAGAAGGAAGCGTTCAAGAGCCTTACGACGCGCGAGTCGAAGAACGAATTCATCGAGGAGTTCTGGAAACGGCGAGATCCCACCCCGGCGACGACAGCAAACGAATACAAGGGCGGGTATTACGAGCGCTGGGACTACGTCAATCGCCAGTTTCGAGAAGGAATGCCGGGCTGGCGAACCGATCGGGGGCGGGTCTACCTCATCCACGGCCCTCCCGACGGAGTTGAGACTCTCGACCGATCGGGTGGCAACGCCTACGGCCTGGGGGATCGGGGCCATTTGATCCTCTGGAGGTATTCCCGGCTCGAGCCTCCCCTGGACGTCCTGGGCGCCACGGTTTTGGTGTTTCGGGCCGACAGCGGGCTTTCCCAGCCGGCTGCCCCCGGCAGGACCGTATCCAGGGAGGGTCGCCCGCTGATGACCCGGTCCGGGAGCCGAGACGTCTTCGCAGTGCCGGCTTCGGTTCGTTACCGCCTGGTCGCGGCAGGCCCACCCGGCCTCGTCTCTTCGCAGACCGGGGGCGCCGCTCAGGACTCACTGGCCTTGCGAGATGTGCTCCGGGCCCCTGCCGACCTGGACGGCGAGTACCGAAAGCGAGATCCAGGCCAAGGGACGGCCGCACGGCGATCCGAGATGAGGCAGCAGATCGAGGCAGCCGTCCACTTCGATGCACTGAAGGTGGATATGTCCTGCCTCGACTTCCGCGGCGACCATGGAACCGAAGTGGTGCTGGCTTGGGAATGGGAGGCGCCGCAATTGTCCCTGGAGAGCAGTCCGCCGGGGACCCTTTCACTCGATCTCATGGCAGCGTTGCGCACCTCCCAGGGAGAGGCCGTCGACGAGTTTTTCAAGACTTTCGAACTGATTCGCCGGCCGGAGAAGGCCGCTGCATCCGAGTCCGGAAAACTGGCCTATCTGGGCGGTTTCCGCGTCCCCGCGGGGGATTTCGAAGTGCTCAGCCTGCTCCGCATCGACGCTTCAGAGAAAATGGGCTCCTCCTCCTGCAACCTTACCGTGCAGCCCGCAACCACGGACGGTGTTTCGACCAGCGCCTTGATCCTCTCCCGGGGCGTGATGGCCGAGGGCTCCCTGCCCGGCGACCCATCCGTTACCGGCTATGACTTCGGCCGACATCTCCTCTGGGAGGGCCGCCCGATCTTTCCCAACACCTCAGGAGTCTTCACCCCGGAGGATGCGCTGATTCTCTTTCTCAAGATCTACGGAGCCGAGCCGCACGACGAGGCTCCCAAGGTTGTTCTGAGCTATCAGTTCTTGAGGGATGGTCAGGTCTACCGCTCCAACGGCGCTCGGATAATCGAGGAGTACAGTGACGCCCAAAAGCGCGAAATGGCCTTCGGGGCGCTGATCGAGTTGCAGGATTTCGAAGCCGGCGCCTATCAAATCCAGGTCAGCGTCATCGATTTCCATACCCGCAAGTTCGCCACGCGCAGGGCGGAATTCGAAGTGGCTTCTCCGCCCCGTTGATCCGCTTCGACAAACAAGCTGTTGTTTTTGGTCCTCGATTCAGCGAGCATCCGAGCACGGAGGATGGAATGAGCGAAGAAGAAGTCATTGGTTTGGTCTTGAGCCTCGCGGGCTGTGCCGCTTTGATCCTGATCATGGGTTTCAGCGTGCTCGTCTGGTGGCGGATCTTCTCCAAGGCCGGCTACAGCGGGGCATTGGGCTTGCTGATCCTGATTCCGGTCGTCAACCTGATCGCCGTTTGCGTCCTCGCCTTCGCCCAATGGCCCTTGGAACAGGAAGTGAAGAGATTGCGGGCGGCAACGGGCGAATCGGGCTTTTCAGGCCATTGACCCTGGGGCAAGCTCGAGTG
>JBFGHF010000149.1:0-7928 GCA_041578355.1 Acidobacteriota bacterium | reverse complement strand
TGGCCGGGGCGCTCACCCTGGCGCTTCTGATCCTGCCCGTGATCATCATCGCTTCTCGAGAGGCGTTGCGCACCGTACCAATGTCGATTCGCGAGGCCTCGTTCGCCCTGGGCGCCACGCGCTGGCAGACGATTCGCCGCCAAGTGCTTCCCATGGCCGTGCCGGGCATTCTGACCGGCAACATCCTGGCTCTTTCTCGCGCCATCGGAGAGACTGCGCCGCTGATCACGATCGGCGCCCTGACTTACGTGTCCTTTTTGCCCGACGGGCTGATGTCGCCCTTCACGGTTTTGCCCATTCAGATCTTCAACTGGGTATCGCGCCCGCAAGCCGATTTCCACGTCAATGCGGCAGCCGCGATTTGTATTCTGCTGCCCCTTCTATTGGCAATGAACAGCGTCGCCGTTTGGCTTCGCTATCGCTACGAAAAGAAATAGAAAATGCCCCAAGCCGCAGTCGACCGTCTCGAAAACCGGCAGGCCGATTCTTCCCCCGATCGGGGGAAGAACAAGATCGAGGTCCACCACCTCGACTTCTACTACGGATCGAACCAGGCCCTGAGCGACATTTCCTTCAACATGCCGGTCAATCAGGTGACAGGATTGATCGGACCTTCGGGTTGCGGGAAATCGACTTTTCTGCGCTGCCTCAACCGGATGAACGACATCATTCCCGAGACCCGCATCGAAGGGACCGTTCTGCTGGACGGCGAAGACATCTACGCTGCAGGTATGAATGTCGTCGACTTGCGCTGCCGGGTGGGCATGGTCTTCCAGAAGTCGAATCCCTTCCCCAAGTCGGTTTTCGACAACGTCGCCTACGGTTTGCGCGTCAACGGCTGGCGGGACAGAACCCGGATCGCCGAGCGTGTGGAGGAGAGTTTGCGCTCCGCCGCTCTGTGGGACGAGGTCAAAGACCGTCTGGAGAGCAGCGCCCTGGATCTTTCCGGCGGGCAGCAGCAGCGGCTCTGCATCGCCCGAGCGCTGGCCATCGAGCCCGAGGTCCTGCTCATGGACGAACCGGCCAGCGCCCTCGACCCGATTGCGACACAGAGAATCGAAGAACTCATCCACCAACTCAAAAAGGACTACACTATCGTCATTGTGACCCACAACATGCAGCAGGCCGCACGGGTCAGCGATTTCACGGCCTTTTTCTTCATGGGCGAACTGATCGAGTTCGGTGAGACGGAGGTCATTTTCACCAACCCCCGCCGCACCAAGACTGAACAGTACATCACCGGAAGGTTCGGGTAGCACGATGGAGCGCAGGTTCGAAGAGGAGTTAGAGTCGCTCAAGGGCCGCATCCTCAACATGGGCGCCCAAGTCGAGCGCAACATAGCCGACGCAATACGGGGCTTGATCGAACGCAACTCGATCCTGGCTCAGGAGGTTGCCAAACGAGACCCCGAGATCGACCTCGCCGAGGTGAAAATCGATCACTTTTGTATCAATCTGCTCGCCCTTCGCCAGCCCGTTGCCCGCGACCTCCGCTTCATCACCACGGCGCTCAAGATCGTCAAGGACCTGGAGAGGGTTGGCGACATCGCTCGGGACATCGCCACTCGAAGCCTGCACATCATGGCGGCTCCTCCCGTCAAGCCCTACATCGATCTGCCGATCATGGCGCAATGCGCACAGGGAATGCTCAAAAGCGCCCTCGATGCCTTCGTCAGGCAGGACGTGGAACTCGCCAGGCGGATCATCGAAAAAGACGACGTGGTCGACGATCTACACGACAAAATCTTCAACGAATTGGTGAAGGTGATGATCGCCGACAGCGGCAAAGTCGAACGCTGCACGCACTTGGTCTCCGTCTGCAAATACATCGAACGGATCGGCGACCACAGTTCCAACCTGGCCGAAATGGTGGTATTCCTGGTGGAAGGAGAGGACATCCGCCACCTGGCCAAGATCCAGGGTCTGCTGGAAAAGAAGTAGTGTCTGAAGTGACCGACCGAATGCCAATAGGGCTTCGGACATCGTCCCGGGCTTCAGTCGACCGGCCTGATCGCCTGCGGGTCTGCGGGTCGCAACTCGTCACACGCCCCCGGCTCCACCGTCCACATTGAATTCGATAGACGCCACGCACCGTCGACCTTGACGAAGTCGAACACGTCGACACCGCAGTGGCTGGTCTTGCCATCGACCCAGAATTCATAGGGCGCCCACACCACGGCGATCGACCCACGTATGAGAACGGTTGGCGACCAATATCGCTCGCGCAGCGTGGCCCCGTCGGCGCGGGCGGGGTCCACCCAATACGAGTTCGGCCTCCCGACGATTTCCATGCCGCCGTCTTCTCTTGCGCGAGCCCGATAGGTCATGCCGTCCGCCGTCTGCATTGCGGCCATGGCTTGAAGGTCGTTCGCCGAGATGGCGCGCATGTAGCGGTCCATCGCGGCCAGCACCTCCGTCTCTTCGCCCGCCTGGTGCCCGGCCGGCGCCGGGAGAGCGGGCGCCGGAGTCGATTCGCACGACGCCAGCAGCATCGCCAGTACGCTGAAACAGACCGTCCGAATCATGCCGCACTCCTTCGCGTCTTAGAGGCTTCTTGGAAGCCCGATTTCTCAGGAGTGTACTCGTTCTCGAGCGGGATCCCAAGAATTCCGACTCTCGAGGGCAGGCCCAATCCGTGCGGATCTTGGCTAGGAGCGGCTAGTCACTGGGCGGTGTGACGCAATTACGGGAAACTGAAGGACCGAAAAGACGGCCCTCGATCAAACTGACTGCCACCTTGGGAAGGGGCGATTGATCCCGCTGTAATCCTTCCCTCAATACTAAAATCACACTAGGATCGCCGTCAGCTGGGACAGAGCAAGCATGAAAGTCTATCTTGATGATGAGCGCGCGGCGCCCGACGGCTGGCATCAGGTTCGTTGGCCGGATGAGGCGATCGAGCTTCTCGAGTCAGGCGATGTTACCCATCTGAGTCTAGACCATGACCTCGGGGATGACGATCGAGGCACCGGGTATGATGTCATTCTTTGGGTAGAAGAGGCGGTTGCCACCAGAGGATTTCGGCCGCCTGAGATCAAAGTCCATTCTGCCAACAGCTCCGCACGCCAGAAAATGGAGGCGGGGATCCGTGCCATTCTGAAGTTGGCGGAGAGGAGGGAACGTCGCTGACTTGTTGGCACCTCATCCTCCCGCCCGGGAAGTTGCGCACAGGCGCCGACACCCTCGATGGGACAGCAAGTTTCCGGTAAGGGCGACTTATCGGATCAGTGGTCTAGCTGATCGGACGGTTCTGAGTCTGGATTGCCGTCCGCTACGCTGCAGCCAAGGTGATACGAACAGCTATCGCGCCGCTTACTGACGTGCGCGGCTCAGTCCGGACCGCCGACAAATTACTGAGCCGCGCGCGTGAGCAAGCGGCACTCCAGATGGACCATTCAAGGGTCCATTTTCATCGGATCTCCAGTCCTGCTCAGTCCAAGAGGTTTCCGTGACGGGGACAAGTCACTTGAACGGAAAACGCAATCACCGCAAACTGAACGCAGACCGTTCATGAGGGCGTTCACTCCGAATAGCAAGGACAGCTCGCACCACCTGGACTTTCGAGTTTTTCTACTCTCAAGCCGTCAGCGTTCCGTTGAGTCCTCCGACCGACCCAGAATCCCCGCCGCCCAATTCAGCCCCACGCCGAACAGCACGGCCAGGACGATGCTGTTGGTCAAGACCAGCCGCGCGAGTGTGGGAAGTCCGCCGAGCCAGGCGGGGCCCAGGACCGTGGTCACGTAGGGAGGGGTGCTGACCGCCAGAATCAGCGTGGTCCCTCCCACCAGGAGATTGGCGGCCGTGGGCTTGACCCCGCCCATCAAGCGCAATCCTGACATGGCGATCATCCCGCAGACGAGGACGAAGACACCGCCCAGCACGGATCGCGGCATGGCGACCAACAGGGCCCCGAACTTGGGGCAGAGTCCGTAGAGGATCAAGACCAGCGCCGCCACCTGCACCACCAAGCGGCTGGCGACCCGGGTGGCGGCGATGATTCCGATGTTCTGGGTGTAGCTGGTGCAGGGGAGTCCGCCCAAGACCGAGGCCACCGCACAGCCCAGGCCCTCGGCGAAAATGCCCCGGTTCATGTGGCGCACGGTGAAGCGCTCTCCGGCGACGGCGCAGGTGGCCGCGTAGTCTCCGATCGACTCGACCATCGACCCCAGATAACCGGCGAAGACGGCCAGGATCGCCGCCGCGGCGAATTCCCAGCCGAAACCCGGGCCTCCGTAGGGGAAAAGGCTGGGCAATTGAATCCAGGGTTTGTCGGCCACCAAGGCCCAGTCGACCGCTCCCAGCGGGCCCGCCACACCGATGCCGATCAGCCAGATCGAGAAAAAGACCGCCCCCTGGGCCCCGATGCTTCCCGGGAACAGGGTCTGAAGCAGGAAGATGGATGCCAAGACCGCACCGGCCAAAAGGAAATTCAGGGTTCGGCCGTCCCCGATCATGAGGCGCACCGCCAACTGTCCCAGGCTGATCCCGATCGTCAGAATCACCACCCCCGAGACCAGGGGCGGCAGCAGGTGTTTGAGTCTGCTCAGCATCCTGGAAGCGCCGATGGCCATCTCCGCCACGGCCCCCACCATCACCGCGCCCCACATCGCCGGTCCCCCCATCTGGCCGGCGACCGGGGCCAACGTGCCCGTGAGTGTGGCCGAAGGGCCCTGGATGATGGGCAGCCGGTTGCCCAGGGTGGTCTGGATCAGCGTGGCCACGCCCATCGAGAGAAGACAGAAATTGATGAGTTGCGCCTGCTCGGACGGGTTCATCTCCAGGGCGGCCGCCACCGCCAGCGGCAACACGAAGGGGGAAATGTCGACGAGTGTGTGCTGCCACCCGTAAAGCAGACATTCCCACCAAGCCCGGGGCCGTTCATCGATGAGGTAGCGGGGCCGGGGAAGGTCGGGAGACGACTCCCAGACCGCGTCCTCCCGTTCGTCCGGCGTCTTCATCCTGGCTCCCGCGTCGTAATCGTATTCGTAATCGTCGAGGCCTGCCAGGCTGCGATGTGGAAAAATGCCGGATTGTCTGCGCGGAGCGCGGGCAGGGATGCCCGCGCCACGTGGTGCAGCCTTCCCGGCTGTGCTCGAGTCCTCGCCGATTTGGGAATCGCGGGCAGGGATGCCCGCGCCACGTGGTGCAGCCTTCCAGGCTGTGCTCGAGTCCTCGCCGATTTGGGGATCGCGGGCAGGGATGCTCGCGCCACGAGCCTACCTCCTCTGCAGATAGAAGGAGAACTGCGCGGAGTAGAACCAATGTCGAATCGCCAGTCGGCCCGCGAGATAGGCCTGCTGGACCGCGAATGCCGCCGCGATGCCGAGGCCCGATCCCTGCGGAAGGAGGTTCTCCAGGGCGGCGTAGAGCAAGAGCCAAAGCACGGCCGCCCCCGAAAGAATCAGATACAGACCGCCCAGCGCAGGCAGGTTGCGCAGGAAAAAAGCACAGGACGTGAACAGAGCCAGCAGAACACTGGTCCGATCTTCCGCGGCCAGAATGATCTTCGCGTAGTCGACAAGAACACCCAAAAGCAGCACCAACGGGAAGCTGAGAAGAAAGAAAGAAAAGCGCCAATAAAAGCCGCTTCGGGCAGTCTCGGCGGTCTTCTCGATGTTTTCGAGAAGGAAACCCAGGGGAATCGCCACGACGATCTGCAACAGGATGTAGAGGGAAGCGGCCAGCAACGCCATTCGCAGGAATCGCCCGAAGAACTCGCCGCCGGTACGGAAATACTCGCGAATCACCGTACCTTGCGGGTCGAAGGACAGGCTCCCCAGAAAGGCCCCGTTGAGGAATGCGTTGAGGACAAGATAAAGGGTCGCGACCAGCAGGATCTCGGCGGGCAGTGCCGGGAGATCGCCTTCCAAAAGCGTTTCCCAATGTTCCAAAAAGGGGCCCAGTCCCAGCACCGCGGGAGAAAAGGTCGAAGCGGCGCCGCTGGCCCTTTCCCGAAACAACTCGAGCCAATCATGGTCGATCGACTCGACGACTTGGCGGTCGTATAACCCATCTCCAAAGGACTCGTCGATGCTGCGCAGCATCGGGACGGCCAAGAGCAGAGCCACTCCCAGATTGGCTGCGTAGGCGAAGACTACGGCCTTCTTGTAGCACGCCAGCAAACCGAGGCCCCGCTTGGCGGATTTGATCATTACCTTCCTGCTCGGAGTCGAAACGGAGAATCCTCTCGGTCGCGCCGATCCCGTTTCTCTGCGATTTCCGGCCGGGTCACCCCAGCAAAGTCATGGTCTCCAGCAAGTTCTGCAGCCAGAAAAGCCACTTACTGCTCCATTTCAGGGCTGCTCTCGAGGGCCCGGATTCTTGCTGAGTCTCCTCCCGAAGGCTGTTGTTGGTGGGGTCCACATCGAGGAGGATTTTGCGCTCGGGATCGACGACGGCGTAGCGCAAGCGATGTTCGCCCTCGAATTGAAAGCGCCGCTGACCGTCCGCGCCGTTCCAGGCGCGACGAATTTCCTCACCGTCTTCGAAGACCAGCAGGACCTCCACCGGCAGTGCCGCCCCCCCCAGCCGTTCGACGATGACCTGGGACAAGAACTTCCGTGTTTCGTCGAAGCCGTCCTCCGATTCTGAGCCCTCGGGAATCTCGACGGACTTGGCGCTGATGACCGCGTAATCGACTGGTTCCGAACCATAGAAGACGGGCTCGAAGAACCAGGACAAATCCCGCCGGGCGACTTCTTCGGCGACGGCGATGAAGTCCTCGGTGGTGGCGTGGCGAAAGGCGAAGCGTTGATAGTAGAGCGAGAAGATCTCCTGCATCGTCTCCCAACCCAGCAGGCGCTCCAGAGTCCAGAAAGCGAGCTCCGGTTTGGCGTAGGAATTGACCTGGTAGGCGCGGGAACTGAAGAGTTTCCAGCTGGGCCGTGCCATCTCTTCCAGCGAGCCGCCACGCCGGACATCCGCAAGCGAGAAGGTCTCGAAGGGGATCTCGACCGATGGGAAGACGACCGGAAAACCTCCGAAGAAGTCCCGTGTGTATCTTCTGGGCGGATAGCTTTCGCGAAGCACTCGCGACTCCGCCCAGGAATTGATTCCCTCGTCCAGCCAGGCCTCCTCGAACTCGTTGCTCCCCACCACGGCGTACCACCACTGATGGCCCACTTCGTGTGCCGTCACCGATTCGGGATTCAAAGAAGCGGGCGGAGCGAATGCTCCCACACCCCCTGTGATGAAGGTCGGATATTCCATCCCACCCGTATCGCTGCCGAAAGCGGGGTCGACGATGGTCAGGGTCGGGTAGGGGTAGGGACCGAACCACTCCCCCATCAAACGCAGGGTGTGCTTGACGGCTTCCAGGTAGCGATTGTCGAGGTGGCGGTTTTCAGGCTGAAGCAGCAGACGCAGCGCGACCGAGGGCAGACCGGGATGGTGGAAAGTTTCTTCGCGGACCAGAAAGCGCGAGCCCGCCACCCAGGCGAAATCATGAACTCGATCCTGCTGAAACCGGTAGGTGGCGGTTCCGTCGCCGTTGTCGAGCCGCTCGAAGCTTCCGGTGCCCCCCACCGTCAGATCGGCGGGGACGGTCAAGCGGACATCGTAGCGGCCGAAGTCAGCGAAGTACTCGGTGTTGCTGTGGTATTGGTGACAGTTCCACTTGCCGTCCCGGAAGACACCCAGCTTGGGATACCACTGGGCCGCGAAGTAGTAGTCCTCCACCCAGCCCGTCCGGGCCACGCCTCGAGGCAGCTTCGAAGTGAACTCCACGAGCAGTTCCAGCTCGCCGCCCGGGGGAACCGGCCGGGACAAATCAACCCGCATCACGGTCCGGTCGGCGCTGTTGGAGTCGTCGGGCTGAACGAACTCCCGGCCCACGATCGCCTCCGTCCTTTCGGTTCCTTCCTCCCCCAGCGTCATGCGCTCGATTTCGACGTAGCCCCAATAGTCTTGCGGGATTTCGCCGTCGACCT
>JBFGHF010000148.1:0-7977 GCA_041578355.1 Acidobacteriota bacterium | reverse complement strand
GGCGATTTCCACAGCCTGCTCGACCAGCTTCATCGCCTCAACATCGGAAGCTTTCACATGTTGGCGATGGAGGGCGAAACCGGAGAGCCGGAGGAGGTGCCGCTCAAATACGTCCCGGTGAGCAACGAAGAGTCGCCCTTCGAGTCGGTTCAACGGCGCGAGATTCGCGAAAAGCTGGCCGAGGCAATCCGACAGCTGCCGGAACGCGAGCAGCTCGTGATCAGCCTCTACTACTACGAAGAGCTCACCATGAAGGAGATCGGCAAGATCCTGGGCGTCAACGAGTCGCGAGTCTCTCAACTCCACACCCGCTGCATGCTGAGATTGCGCGGGAAGCTGCAAACTCTGCTGCGAGGCTGAGCCGGACTGATGGGCACTGAAAAGGAAGTACTCTCCGAGGAGGAATTGAGCGCACTCTTCGACAATTTGAGCGAGGAAGAGGGAGAGCAGGCGGAAGACGACTCCGGAAACGAGAACGGCGATGAGCAAAAGGAGCCCTCGGAAAAGCAAGACAGCGACCGCTTCCTCGTTTTTCCACTGTTGGAAAGGCAGACGCTCGGCGAGGGCATGCACAATGCCTTGCGGCTCGTCTTCGATTCATTCTCGTTCAAGGCGGCCTCGGCTCTCGAGTCGCGCCTCCAGACCCGGGCCGAAGTCGGGTTCGAAGGCTTGGGCGAGCTTCGTTATCGCGATTTCATCGACCGCCTGCCCGAACCGGCCTCGATGTGGTACTGCGCTTTTCGTCCCCACGACAGCTACGTGGGTGTCTGCTTCGATCGGGCCCTGGTTCACTGCGCCATCGGTTTGCTGATGGGCGGGGACGGTTCCGGCGGCGAACGGTCGCAAATCACAGATCTCGACCAAGTGGTGTTCGAGTCGGTCGTGGCGGTTCTCTGTTCACAGCTGGAAGCGGCTTGGAGCAGGCTTTTGCCGGTCCAGCTGGAGCGCGAATTGCGCGAGACCAGGCCGCGCCTTCTTCAAGTCTACCCACCCGACGAGGACTTCGTTTTGGCGAGCCTTTTGATCCGCATCGGAAACGCTTCAGGGAAGATGTGTTGGGGTTTTCCCATGGCATTGATCGAACAACTGAGACCGATCTGCCTTCAGTTCAGTGCGGATGGCGAAGAGCCCCTTGCCGAAACCAGCGGCCGCCGCTGCCCCGCGGCGGTTCTCCGCTTGCCCACACACCTCGAGGCCCGTTTGGAGCAGTCAAAACTGGGGGTTGCCGAACTTCTCGACCTGTCCGTGGGAGACGTTCTCAAGCTCGAACACCATCTCGAGCAGCCGGTGACGCTGTCGGTCAACGGCCGCGCCAAATTCAACGGTTCGATGGTGGTTTACAGAGACCGTCGCGCCATCGAAATCAAATCTCGCAAGGAACTCTGACATGGACAACACCGAATCCAACAATGAACCGAACGGCGCTTCTTCTCCGCAGGACGCCTCAGAGGAGCTGAAGGCGTCTGCGGAAGCCCCGGACTCGGCCGGGGAGCCGACGGCTGCCGAGGCCGAAGGCACCCAGCCGCAGCCCGAATCGGCGGAGGGAGCCGTCCCGGACGAGGAGATTCCGCCGCCTCAGATCGAGCCCCAGGAAGCGGCGCAGGCTCACGTCGAGGAGACACGGGGAAGGAGCAAGCCGACGGCGGGTGATGCCCCCTCGCAGATCGCCAGGATTCTCGATCTGGAACTGCCCGTGTCGGTGAGTTTCGGATCGGCCCTGCGTCCACTTTCCGACGTCCTCGAATTGAAGACGGGGATGGTGCTCGAACTAGACACCGAGGCCGAAGACGGTGCACTTCTGAAGGTAAATCAGAAGGTCTTCGCCAAGGGTGAGGTCGTCGAAGTGGCGGGACACTACGGTCTTCGAATCACTGAAATCGAAAGCAAGAGCCAACGTTTGTCGGCGCTGGAGGGAAACGGATGAATGTAGCTTCAAGTCTTTGGGAAAAACCGGAGTGGCTGTTGCCCGTGGCCGGCCTGCTCTCGCTCTTCTCCCACCTGCTCATCGCCTGGGTGGCTATTCGGTGGCATCGCCTCAGTGAACAGCGGTTCGTTCGCCTGCTGACCGGAACCCAGCAGCGCTGGTCAGCGGTGGACCGACGTTTGAAGGAGGTGGCGGAAGAGTCTCGGCATTCCTGGGCCCGCCTCGACAGAAAAGTCGGACGAGCTCTCTTGGAGGCCGATCTGGAACTCGAGTCCTCGATCAGGACTCCCTCGGTGCTGGAGAAGCGTCACCACGTTACGGCTTTGGCCCGCCAAGGCATGGATGCCGGCGAAATTTCGGAGCGGCTCAAGATGCCGCGCGGAGAGGCCGAACTGGTTCTCAATCTGGCTCGATGTTTTTCGCCCCTGGAGAAGGACCGTGACCGACCGATGTGCTAACCGCCGCTGCCGTTCGGTGCGAAATTTCTGGGCCCGGATGCGAGCCAGTGGTTTCTGGCTTCGAGAGCGTTGGTTTTGCAGCGCCTCGTGCCTGCGGACCCGTTTCTCGCCTCTTCTGGAACGCCTGATTTCTTCCTGGGCGGAAGGCCTCGAAATCCGCCATCGTTCCCGGTTGGGAAGTGTCCTGGTCGATTTGGGCTGTCTCAGCGAAGCTCAGCTTGCGCAGGTGTTGAAGCGGCAACGCGAAGAGGGCGGAAGCCTGGGCTTCTGGGCTCGAGAAATGGGCTTCGTCAGCGAGAATGAACTGACGGAGGCCCTGAGCAGACAGCTGAACATCCCATGGATCGATGATGCTCTTCCTCTCTTCGAGCAAGAGTTCCTGGACCGGATACCGCGAAGACTCTGCCTCGAGTTCGGGATGGTGCCCCTGACCGAGCGCCATTCCCCGGAAGCGCTGGTGGTGGGGCTGGGAGGACCGGTCGATCTGAGGACGGTGCACATGCTGCGCAAGATGCTGGCCTGCGAGGTGGAACCGTACTTCACCTGCGAACGGACGGTCGACGAACTGCTGGCTGGGTTCGTGACGCCCTTCATCGACGAAAGCAGTCAGGAAGTGGAAGTTCTTGATCCTCGCCCCGATGCCCTGACCAGACTCGTTTTTGAAAGCGATTCGGCACTTTCGGGGAGTCGAGTGCGAGTGCATCTCTTCGGGGACACGATCTGGGTGCGCTTCGACAGTTCTCCCGCGGTTCAGGACGTTTTTCTCAATCTCAAAGTCGGGGAAGAACCTGCCCGGCCGGTTCGGCACGAATTGCCCAGTGGATCGCGGCCAGGACCGAAACAGCCCGCAGTTCATTGACCCTGCGGTTCTGGCACCAGGTTTGCAAAGGAGTGCTTCGTGAGTCACACGCTGTTCATGGCTTTCGCCGGGATGCGAAGCCGCTCTCGCGCCCTCGACATGGCCGCCTCCAATCTGGCCAACCTGGGAAGCGCCGGATTCAAGAAGGACATCGGCGGTTTTCAGATCGGTTCGGCCCCGCAGGAATTGACCCGCGACCAGCTGGCGCTGCAGATCAACGCCCCACTGGTGCGGTTGCAGAGCCGAATCGACTTTTCGCCGGGCGACTTGGTGACGACCGGCCGCCCCCTCGACCTGGCGTTGGCCGGAGACGGCTTCTTCGAAGTTCTCACCGAACGGGGAATCCGCTACACGCGGAACGGTTCGTTTTCGATCGATGGGCAGGGTCGACTCGTCACCTCGGCGGGGCATCCGGTTTTGGGCGAAGGCAAAACACCCCGGCCGTTGGTCTTGGGCCCGGGGGCGGTGACGGTCAGCGCCAGCGGCGACGTCAGCGTGGACGACAACCTCGCCGGTCGCTTGCGGATCGTTTCATTCCGCAAACCGGAGGCCCTGCAGAAACTGGGCGGAGGACTCTTCGACGCCGGGGAGGCCGAAGCGGAGCCGCCCCGGAATCTGCGCCTCGAGCAAGGCGTCCTGGAGAGTTCCAATCTGCGACCCGGAGAGGCGATGGCCGACCTGATCAAGATGATGCGCGGCTTCGAGATGATGGCCCGTGCCATTCGCTCGCTGCAAGAGGATGTGGACGGCAAGCTGATCGACGAGATCGCCCGGATCCGCTGAATCACCCTTGTCGACGAGTCTCTGCCGGGATCCGGCAGTCAAACAAGAAGGAGGCCCGAGAATGTTAAGAGCCCTGCACAGCGCGGCCAGCGGAATGGAGGCCCTGCAAATCAGCATAGACAACATCGCGCACAACCTCGCCAACACCAACACCGTAGGCTTCAAACAGCGGCGCACCCAGTTCCAGGACCTTTTCTACCAGACCCTCGTCTCGCCCGGCAGCAGTGCTTCGTCCTCGACGGAAATCCCGACAGGGTTGCAGATCGGTCTGGGGACGCGCGCCGTCTCCAACGAGATCATCCTGCGTCAGGGCGACTTCGTGCGCACCGAGAATCCCCTCGACTTGGTGATCGAAGGTTCCGGATTCTTCCAGGTGCGCCTGCCCGATGGCCAGATCGCCTACTCCCGCGCCGGGAACTTCCATCTCGACCGGAATGGAAGCCTGGTCACGGCCAGCGGAAATCCGCTCGACCCCCAGGTCAGCATCCCCCAGGGAGCCTCGGAGGTGACGGTGGCGGCCGACGGCACGGTTTCGGTTCGGTTGCCGGGACAAAACGAGTCTCAACCGGTCGGCAACATCCAGCTGGCCACTTTCACCAATCCCGCCGGGCTCAACAACATCGGCAAGAACCTCTTGCTCCCCACGGCCTCCAGCGGAGAACCGGTTACGGGCACGCCCGGCCAGAACGGTATCGGCACCTTGCTGCAGGGAGCGTTGGAGAGCTCGAATGTGAACATCGTCGAGGAAATGGTCAATCTGATCGTTAGCCAACGCGCCTACGAGGCGGGATCGCGCGTGCTCCGTGCGGCCGACGAGATGTACCAAGAAGTCAACAACCTGAGGAGATAACGATGGTGGAGATTGACGGCTGGCGTCGGACGTCGGCGTGGCTCGCCTGGCTTGGCATGGCCGTGCTCTGGGTCGCTCCGCTGAGCGGTCAGCGACTGCGGCTGGAGCAGCGGGTCGAAGCGCAATCGGATTTCATTCGCCTCGGCGACATCGCCCAGCTGGACGAGCAGGCTGGTCCGCTGGCTTCCATCGAGTTGGGCTACTCCCCGTTGCCCGGACATTATCGCTGGTTGAGTCGCAGCGAGGTGGAGCGAGCCTTGGCTCGAGAAGGCTGGGACCCGGCGAAGATCGTCTTGACCATGCCGCAGCGGACCCTGATCACTCGCCGGAGCCGCATTGTCGAAGAGGATCTGATCCGCAGCGAAGTGGAGGAGTTCGTGCGCAGGCAGTGGCCCGAGTGGGGGGTTTCGATCGACGAGATGCAGGCGCCCTCCCTGCTGGTCTTGCCCCTGGGCGACCTCGAACTGAGAATCAGTCGGCCCGGCCGTTCCGCCTCGCTCGGATGGGTCAGCCTTCAGCTCACCCCGATCGTCGACGGTGAAGCCCTGCGAAGTCATTGGGTGCGTCTGCGCCTGTCGGCCCTGCGAACCCTGGTGGTTGCGGCCAGACGCCTCGAGGCTGGGCGGCTGATCCGGACCGAGGACCTCGAAGTCTCCGAAAGACGGGTCGAGACCGCGGGTGATTTTCTGGCCTCTCCCGGGTTGGCCCAGGGAAAGGTCCTGCGACGGCCGCTCAACGTCGGCGAGCCTCTTCGACCGGCGGACCTGCAGGCCGCCATCCTGGTCCGCAGAGGGGAGTTGCTGTTGTTGCAGCTTGACGGGCGCACTTTCACCCTCGAAACCAACGGGCGAGCCCGCAAGTCGGGCGCCTTGGGAGAGACCATTCCGGTCGAGAATCTGCAGACCCGAAAGACCGTCTTGGCCCGGATCACGAGTGAGAGAACCGCTCGCGTGGAGGTTCCATGAACAAGTACAACCAACGACTGCTGCTCACCCTGCCTTTGATGGTGCTCACCTTCTGCGCGGCGGGACGACCACCCAAGCGGCCTGCTGCGGGCGGATTGCAGAGCTACGTCGAGGAAATGAGAGGTCGTCCCGCCGAGGAAGCAGCCACCGGCACATCCTTGTGGTCGGAGCGAAGGTCGCGCTTTCTGAGCCTCCGCGACGTGACCGCCAGGGAGGTGCACGACATCGTCACGATCGAGGTGGTCGAGAGCACCACGGCGAGCAGCCAGGCCACCACTGATACATCCAAGGAGAGCAGCGGCCAAGGTGCGATTCCCCAACTCTTCGGTCTCGAAAAAGGAATCGCCGAATTGCCCGGACTCTTCGATTCCTCTCGATCCAACGAATTCCAGGGAGACGGTTCGACCACCCGCCGCAGCGCTCTCCGAACCAGCTTGACGGCCGTCGTCAAGGAGCGCTTTCCCAACGGCAACCTGCTCCTGGAAGGCGCCAGGGAGATATTGATCAACAACGAAAGACAGATCTTGATCGTGCGCGGAATCGTCCGCAGCCAAGACATTTCACCCCGCAATTCGGTTGCGTCGAATCAGATCGCTCAACTGGAACTCGAGGTGCGGGGACGCGGAGTCGTCAGCCGGGCCCAGAAGCCGGGGATCCTCTTCAAGATCCTCAACGGAATCTGGCCTTTCTAAGATTGTCGTCAGGACGAAAAGGAAGATCGATGAGGATCCGAGGTGCTCTTTGGGGCACGGCGGCGATGCTGGCATTGGGAAGCTTGTGCGGAGCCGCGGTTTCTCGAATCAAGGACATCGCCGATTTCGAGGGAGTGCGCGACAATCAACTGATCGGCTACGGCCTGGTGGTCGGGTTGGACGGGACCGGTGACAGCCGGCAGACCTTCTTCACCACCCAGGCCTTGGCCAATCTGCTCAATCGCTTCGGAATCACGGTCCCGGCTCGTCAGATTCAAGTTTCGAACACGGCCTTCGTCGTCCTGACCGCCAGGCTGCCCGCCTTCTCGCGCGCCGGGTCCCGCATCGACGTCACCGTTTCTTCTCTGGGCGACGCGGACAGTCTGCAGGGCGGGACTTTGTTGATGACTCCTTTGGCGGCCGCCAACGGAGAGACCTACGCCGTGGCCCAAGGATCCGTGTCGATCGGAGGGTTCGCCACCAGGACGGCCACCGCCTCGGTGCAAAAGAATCAACCCACCGTGGGACGAATCCCCGGAGGAGCGCTGGTGGAGCGCGAGATCGACTTCAGCCTGCAAGGCAAGGCGGCCCTGAGGCTGATCCTCAAACACGGCGATTTCACAACGGCGGGGCGTGTAGCCGGGGCCATCAACCGAAAACTGAAGACCGGCGTGGCCCGTTCTTTGGACAATCGCACCGTCGAGATCCAAGTGCCCGAGGCGTACCGGGCCGACATCGTTTCGTTCATCGGTTCGATCGAAAACGAGAAACTCGAAGTGGATCGGGTCGCCAAAGTCGTTCTCAACGAAAGGACGGGCACGGTGGTTTTCGGCCGCGAGGTGGAAATCGCTCCCATCACGATCGTACACGGATCGCTCACCGTGCGCATCGGAACGGAGTTTCGAGTGTCTCAGCCCTCCCCCTTCTCGGAGGGCGTGACGACGGTGGTGCCCAGCGAGCAGGTGGAGGTCGAGGAAGGCGCCGCGGCGGCGGTCGAAGTCCGCGAGGGCTCTTCCATCGACGAAGTCATCCAGGGACTCAACGCAATCGGTGCGACGCCGCGTGACATCCTGGCGATCATTCAAAACATCAAGGCGGCCGGTGCTCTTCAAGCTGAACTGGAGATCATGTGATACAAGCCCCTTCCACTACGACAGATTTACGACTCATGACGCCATCACTGAGCGGCCTTGCCGAGGGAAAAGGCGTCGGCCAAACCTTCGAGACCCTGCTGATCGGCCAACTTTTGAAAGTGATGCGCGGCACGCTGCAAAAAAGCGCCTTCTCGGATTCCCAATCGGGCGTCTCTCACTACCTGGAGATGGTCGATCTCGAGCTGGCCAGATTGTTGGTGGAGCGGGGTGGGTTGGGTTTGGCGGCGCAACTGGAGAGGCGGCAGCCGGCGGGCCCCACTCAGAGCCACGGGCAGGAAAAAGCCGACTCGGT
>JBFGHF010000147.1:0-7980 GCA_041578355.1 Acidobacteriota bacterium | reverse complement strand
GCCAACCCAGGGAATTCGAAGAGGCTCGAGAGCGACTGGCAGATCGAATCGTCCATTTCGGTCACGCCCCCCGCCGGGCTTACGAGAAACTGCTCTGGGAGGCCGAACTCACCGTATCGTCGGCTCACCATGAGTTTTTCGGAATCAGCATCCTCGAAGCGGTGGCCTGTCGGACGCTGCCCCTTCTGCCCTGCAGGCTCAGTTATCCCGAGCTGATTCCCGAGGAGTTCCACGCAAGCTGCCTTTACGACGGGCTGGACGATCTGACGCAACGGCTCGAAGAGAGGCTTCGGAACTGGGAGGAAACGCGTCGCCTGGCCGGGGACCTCGCACCCAGCGCCAACCGCTTCTGCTGGAGCCGCTTGGCCCCGCATTACGATCGTCATTTCGAGGAACTGCGCGGCGAGGTCTTCGTCCGATCGACTCAATCGTGATCGAATGACTTCGAAAACCCGATCCAGAGCGCACAGCCCTTGCCGGTACTGACGGAGCTGCAGGTTCAGTCCCGGGGCGACCGAACTCTCGCCGACTGCCTCAATTCTCCGCCTCGCGCTCGAAACGCCGATAGACTTGCCGCGCCTCTTCGAATTGAGCCAGCACATGTTCCTTTTCCCGCTCGGATCTCCAACCGGGCCACTCCAGGGCCATGCTCTCCAGCTTGTCGATCCAACGCAGGGAGTATCGGGCGGATTCAGCGTCGCGGACAGGTTGTTCGCCGACCCGCACCCAGACCGGATTGGTGAATGCCTGGGGAAAGACCGTGTCGAGGGGAAACTTCTCCTCCGAGGAGCCCTCGACGCGTAGATGGAACCAGTCGCTTTCCTCCAGCGATACCCGTCGCCTCCAGGTCAGCCGTTTCCGATCGCCCTCGAACTCCACCGTATCCGTCACCCGGCCATTGAAGACGAGTTCCGCCCTCTGGAGGGGAACGATCGATACCACCTCCGCGGAAACCTCGACTTCCCCGCCGTCCCCATCAAGCAGCACCTCGTCACCGGGTTCCTTGCCTTCGACTCGGAAGTCGATCAAAGGAGCGGTCGAAACAAAGGCGCGGCCGGCCCGCAGGCCATCGAACCAGGCTTCCATGTCGAGTCCCCTGTCCCCGGTGTGGACATAGGTCCTGACCGAGCCGACGAGTTTGCTGCGGTGCAGGTCGCTGATCGAGTCCTCGCCGCCCACCGCAGTCACGCGCAGACCGTTGTTGAGGGTGGCGTACCAAGGAAAGAAGCCTGCTCGAGAGGCCGCCGACCACTCGACGGCGTCGGTCGTTCCCAACGCGGCGTCCACCATGTAGCCCTTGGCGCCCCCCAAATTGCCCTCCAGAGGATCGCCGTTCCCGCCGAATGAATGAACGTAGCCCACCGTGGCGCCCTGAGCCTTGGCCTTTCGCAGCATGTCGGTGTTGCTCGGATAGAGACTCTCGATGGCGGTCTCTTCGTAGCCGGTCGTGAAAGGGGAGATGAGATGGTCTCGAAGGCCCAGCATGAACACATGCCCGTAAAACGGGGGCCGATACTCCTGCCCCACCACCAGAATTCGATCGGCTGCCGAAAGAGGGTGGGGTCCTCCCCCCGGCACGAAATACTGATAGTCCAGGATGCGGTTGTCCTTGTTGGCGATCTGCTCGTTGACGATGTCCTGGTCCTCGGCGGCCGACATCAGCAGCAGGTTTTCGAGGCTGTTGTGAAGGTTCCCCGCATAGTTCATGTGCACATGGGTCGATCCGCTGTAGTACCCCTTCCTTCTCCAGTCCGAATTCCTGCGGAGCTCCACTTGCGCCGATGTTGTCTCGCCGGGGGCGACCGGGAGGGAAATACGGGCCGGCAGAAACTCGAATCCCTTGACGACCGTCAACTTCACCTCACCCACCGGGACTTCGACCTCAAAGGCGCCCAGGGTGTGAAAGACGGGATCTTGCGCCGCCGAGACGCGCGCGTACGCGTCGGCCGGCGCGTAGAACTTGCCATCGGCAGCGGTCAGATGGACTCGCGCCGGCGCGAGCGCTCCTTCGGCCTCGACGCGGACCCGGATCCTGCCCACGGGCCGCTTCCACTCATGCTCCCGCAAAAGGATGCGCCGTTTCCTTCCTCCGTAAGTCTCGATGACTTCCAGTTGAGGCAATCCGCCTTCATTGGAGACGTATGCAATCCTTTCCCCATCCGGGGACCAGACGGGATGGAAAGCGTCGTGCTGGAAGAAAGTGAGCTTGTAGGGTTCTCCCCCCACCGGGGGTTGGACGTAGAGATTGTTGTATTGATCGGCCGCGCCTCGCGAAGAGGAGAACACGAACCTCTTGCCGTCGAGCGATACCCGGGGCCGAGTTCGATAAAGAGTTTGCTCGCGGAGCACGACTTGGCGCTTCTCGAATCCGTTTTCACGGGCCGGCAGCCTCCAGACATGACCGGATCCCAGCGGTACGTCGCGATTGGAAACCAGCAGCAACTCTTGGCCGCCCGGGAGCCAATCCGGCGTGATGTGCATGTCCCAGGGGCCGAAGTAGAGGCGATCGCGGCCGAAATGATTGTCCCGGGTGACTGCGGTTTCGGGGCCGTCCCAACGCCCCTCGCGGATGGGACGGACGAAGACGTTGAAATGCCCGTCGGGCTTTGTCGAAACGTAGGCCAAGCGGGTGCCGTCGGGCGAGAAAACCGGGTCCAGATAGACGTGTCGGTCGTCGGTCAGGCGGTGGATCTCGCCGCTTTCCACTTCCAGCAGCTCGAGCTGAATGGACTGTTTCCCGTCGTCGGCGGTGTAGACGATCCAGCGTCCGTCGGGCGACCAATCCGGCAGTGAGTGGTATTTCTCGTTGTAGGTCAACTCCCGGGCGCGCCCCGTCTCACGATCGACGCTCCAGATCGAGTCCCGGTACGAAACAGCGATGGATTCGCCGTCCGGCGACCAAGCGGGGGCCCAAGGCGTGCTGGAAGCCGCCGGCGGCAGGTAGTAGTTGTGCATGTAATTGCCGCCATGGCGGGCGGCCGGATAGGCAGACTGTGCAACCGCCGCGACGCTCGACAGTATCAGAATCAGGCATCCGTTGAGCACCGGCGGGCTCCATCGCTTTCTCATCCTTGGTCCTCGGAGAAACTGAGATTCGATCGGTTAGAGAATGAAAACTCCGCGAGACTCGGCGTCCTCCGACTGCCGTCCGTAGCTCTCCCCAGAGCGATGAATGGCGTACTCTACGTTCGACGTCGGCAAAGAGTTCACGCTGGTCAAGTCTGAGCTCTGAGAGATCGTAATCGGTATCGTTGGCGAAGATCGTTGGCGAAATAGCTCCGATCCCGGAAAGCGGACGGATAACGAATACGATTACGAGACCTCTCGGCGGTCTGAGGTCGCTCGCTACGCTTAGTCCTCCTCTTCTTTCACAAACTCGAGGACTTCCGGAGGAATCGTGTACTCGTTCAAGAACTGGTTGCCTCGATAGCCCACGTCTTCGATTCCCATCGGGCTGGTGTAGAAGGCGTCGACGGTCATCCGGCGCAGCCAGTTGAAGAACCGGATCCCGTGCCCCAGTTCTGCTGCAGCCGTCGTCCGGTAGTCCCGAAACCCGCCGAAGTTCGTGTTTTCCCGAAAGACCGCGGCATTTTCCCCTTTCGGCGTCGCTTCCTGTCGGCGAGCCTCTTCGTCCAGCCGGCGGAGCATCTCGACCTGCTCTGGGTCGCCGGCCGCGAGAAACGTCCGCTCCGTGGCCTGTCTCATTTGCACATCCAGCCAGATCAAGCCTCCACTGTAGAGATCGGCCAAGGTCTCGTTCTGGCTGCAAAGGAGATCGATGAATTCGGGTGCCCCCGCCTCGGCCGCGCTTCCGGACGTCCCATCCGCCGGGATGATCAATTCGGCGAGTCTCTACAGAGTCCGAAATTCATGTGCCTTGAAGTATTTCGGGGTGTAGGTTCCGCCCTCCGCAGTTTCCTGACGAGCCAGTTCGTGAACACGGCGCGCCGCTTCGGGGCTGAAGGAGCAATGCCCGGCCACCACGACAGCCGACGCGAAACGGCGCAGCCAGGCACGCCTGGAAATTCCCTGTCTCATGGCTTCGCTCATCTAACAACTCCCCGAAAACCAGGCATCCCTGCCTCTCGTGCGCATCCCCCCGTCGAATAAAAAATCTTCCACAGGCTCGAAGCCCGAGAGCCGAAGCCGCGAGCCCGGCGCCATCTCAAACATTCCCCTTCCTCATTTCCTCCGCCAGATAGTCCGCGGCCCGCCAGGCGAACGCGTTGATCGTGAGGGTGGGATTCTTGTCGGGATTGCTGACGAAGCAGCCGCCGTCCACTACAAAGAGGTTGGAGACCTCGTGGGCCTGATTGAAGGCATTGAGGGCCGAGTTGCGCGGATCGCTCCCCATGCGCACGGTCCCCACCTCGTGAATGATCTCTCCGCCTACGGAGATTGCGTCATCGCCGCGCTTGGGATTCCCCAAGACTTCTCCGCCCATCCGGTCGATGATCTCGCCGAAGGTCTTCTCCATGTGCCGCGCTTGTTTCCACTCGTAGTCGGACCACTTGAAGTGGAAGCGCAGCACCGGGATCCCCCACTCGTCGACCACCCCGGGATCGATCTCGCAATAGGAGAGATTGTTGGGGATCATCTCCCCGCGCCCCGCAAAGTGGACGAAGCAACCGTATTCCTTGCGGATCCGGTCTTTGAGCTGTGCGCCGAAACCTCCGTGGCGGTCGATTGTGGCTCCACCGAAACCGACTCCGGGCATGCCGTAACCACCACCGATCTCGATGTGGTAGCCGCGCGGGAAATCGAGCTTCCGGTCGTCGAAAAGCCACCAGGGCATGTAGAGGTGGGCCCCGCCGAATCCTTCCGAGTCGTAGCGGGGCAAGCCCTCCAGGGCGGGGACGTAGCCGCTCGTCGAGAAGCCCACCGTGTCCATCAGGAAGCGCCCCACCACACCCGACCCGTTGGCCACGCCTCGGGGGAATCGACTCGACTTCGAATTGAGGAGCAAGCGCGCCGATTCGCAGGCACTGGCGGCCACCACCAAGGCCCGGCAACGAATCTGCTTTTCCGTTCTGGAGGCTTTGTCTATATAGGAAACGCCCGTGACCTTTCCGTTTTCGTCGGCGAGAATCTCGCGCGCCATCGCGTTGGAAAAGATCTTCAGCCGTCCGCTTTCCAGCGCCGGAAAGATCTCCACCTGGCTCGAGGAATAGGCCGAAACCGTCAGGCAACCCCGATCGCACTGTCCACAGTAATGACAGGGAGCGCGACCGTTGAGGGGTGTGGTGATGACGGCCCGGCGATTGGGAATGCAGGGGATTCCAAGCTTGTCACAGGCCCGCTTGATGAGAAGCTCGTGCGCCTTGGGAGGTGGCGGCGGCTGGAACACGCCGTCGGGAGCGCTGCGGATGCCTTCCTTCGACCCGGTGACGCCGATGAAGGCTTCCGCTTTGTCGTAATAGGGTGCGATGTCTTCGTAGGAGAGCGGCCAGTTGGCACCCAAGCCGTCCTTGTCGTAGGGCTTGAAATCGTAGTCGGCGAAGCGGAAAGACATCCGCCCGTAGTGATTGGTGCGTCCTCCCAGAATGCGGGAACGGAACCACATGAAACGGCTGCCGTCGGCCACCGTGTAGGGCTCCCCTTCGAGCTGCCAGCCGCCGCTGGTGGTGGCGAAATAGCCGAACGGTTTGCCCTTTCCGAAATAGGCCTTCCCTCCCTCTTCGGCGCCTCGGTGGTCGACGTCGTGAGGCCATTGATGTTCTTTGAACTCGGTATAAGGGTCGAGCATCGGACCCGCTTCCAGCAAGGCGCAGCTGATTCCCTTCTCGGTCAGGACCCTCACCGTCGTGCCGCCCCCCGCTCCGGAACCGATCACGACGACGTCGAACACTTCAGGGCTGGGCTGAACATGAGCCATGCGAGTGATTCAACCACAGACGGAGGAAGATGGGAAGAAGGGTCGCCGGGGATCCCCAGAATGCTACCTGGCACCGCGCCCGGTGAAGACGGCGGGAATGGTGCGCAGCATGATGCGGAAGTCGAGCCAGAGCGACCAGTTGTCGATGTACTCGAGGTCGAGGGCCATCCACTGTGTGAAATCGACCTCGCTGCGCCCCGAAACCTGCCACAAACAGGTGATGCCGGGCTTGACGCTGAGCCGCCTGCGCTGCTTGATGGAATAGGCCCTGACTTCCTCGGGCAAGGGCGCACGGGGTCCCACGATGCTCATCTCTCCCTTGATGACGTTCCAAAACTGGGGCAATTCATCAAGACTGAACTTGCGAAGATAGCGTCCCAGAGGAGTCACGCGGGGGTCGTCGCGCATTTTGAAAACCGGACCCGACATCTCGTTCAGATGACGGATTTCCCAAAGCTGGTCTTCGGCGCCCTCGACCATGGTTCGGAACTTGATCAAGGTGAATCGCCGCCCGAACAACCCGCAGCGCGTCTGTTTGTAGAGCACCGGCCCGGGCGAGGTGAACTTAATCAGGAAGGCGATCAGAATCATCAGCGGCGTAAACAGAGCCAACCCTCCCAATGCCACCACGAAATCGACCACGCGCTTGGCTACCCGCGAAAGGCTGTCGTCGGGGACGCTCGAGAAGGTGATCATAGGCAGAGCTTCCAGCGAGTCCACCGAGACCCGGGCGATCGAAGTGGGAAAGAAATCCGCAGCCACCCGAGTGCGTACTCCCAAGTCCTCGCAGAGCTTGATCATCTCCTCGAAAGCCGCCACATCGGTGATGTCCGAACCCACGAAGACAATCTCATCGGCCACCACGCGATCCAAGATCAGATCCGGCAGGTCGCTCAGAGCTCCCAGAACCGTCAAACCGGGCGCCGCCTCCTCCCCGTTGTTGGAGAGATGGCCGATGACGCGCACACCCCAGCGCCGATACCTGCCGAGTTTTTCCGCCACCCTGCGGGCGTGATCCGTGGTGCCCACGATCAGAATGTTGGTCTGGTTGTGCGGGTTGATGTTCCGGCTTCGCAGAATCCACTCCAGAACAAAGCGGTTGAGTCCCATGCCCAGCGTCGCCAGTGCCAGAAAGCCGAAAAAGAGAGGACGACTGATTTCAAGCTTGAACGCGAAAATGAAAAAACCCTGAAGGAACCCGACCGGCACCACGAACTGCAACACCCTGTAGGCCTGCAGAGTGGCCGGCAAGTGGAAGACTTCGCCGTAGCGCTGCGTCCAGGAAAGCAGAATCACCCAAATCGGAAGGAAGGCCAGGAAATAAGAGAAATACTCGGGAAAGGGCAGCAGAACGGGATTGAAGTGCTGACTGATTGCCACCGGGAACAGCCAAACCAGCGTTCTCAGCCAATAGGATAGGGCCAACGCCATCAGTCCGACGGAAATATCCGCGGCCAGAAGGATCTTCGAGAAGACTCGGTTCTGATGTCCAAACATCTGCTTGCTGAGAGCGCCCCGCCGCCAGTTTCGGGTCAGGTCGTCATCTCATCATTGGATGCGCCCCCAAAACACCCGCGAAGTCGCCGAAAAGATCAGAGTTCCGATTCTAACACTCGAAGCAGACAGTCAGAAAGCGCTTTTGTTAATTTTTTCGCTTCGTGGCACGAGCATCCCTGCTCGTGATTCCCACAGAGATCACGGCCTGCAAGGTCGTAACGGAGGTGAGGCCTTTGACGGGCTAGCAGGCCAGGAGGTCGTCCAGCTTGGGCAGCCTGGAAAGCAGAAAGCCTTCTCCGAATCGGCAACCGACGAGATTCCCCATGTGGCGATTGTGACTGCGAATCTGGTCGAGAAAATCGGGACGGCTGAGATAGGTTTCGGGTTCTGCAGAGTCCGGATCGAAAAGCTGGGATGCAAAGAGTCTCACCGCCTCTTCCTTGCGCTCGAAGACCTCCGAGATATCAACCACCACGTCGGGAACGGCCGGCTGGGTGTATTCGAGCCAGGCAGCGATCTTGGAGGGCCGGTGGCGCTTCTGGCCGGTTTCTATCTTGGCCAGCCCGGCATGATGGGCGGCGTCCTTGACGAGGCCCGCCGCCACTCTG
>JBFGHF010000146.1:0-8006 GCA_041578355.1 Acidobacteriota bacterium | reverse complement strand
TGCGAGATGGGAGATGAGAAGTTCGAAAAAGGCGGGCCCGGTCCATTGGTCCATGGGTCCATGGGTCTGTTGGTAAAGAGGGAAGAACCTCGTTGCGCCCGGGCTCGAACCGCACTATTCTGGACTCTGGATCACAACTCCTTCAAAGCGGGGAACAGACAATGAAACGTTGCCTGGTTGCGCTTTTGGTTCTGCCATTCTTCGGATCTGCTCTGGCTCAGCAAAAGGAGACTTTCGACTATTGGCAATTCGACAAGGCCCTGATTTGGCGCGGAGTCCAGGCCTTCATGATGTGCAACGGCGTCTTTACTTCCAAGCGGACGCTGGATCAGGTCTTCGAGCAGGAACTTGCATATATCAGAGGCCGCGGGGCGACCGTCGAATCGAAGGACTTTGTCGTCGACACCGAAAAGCGTGCCGTCGCCGTGGGGCTCGAAGACCAACTTCCGGCGATGAGAGCCGCCTACAGGGACGGCCTCGGCTGTATCATGATGGCGCCCGATCAGACCGTCCAAGACATTGCGAGCCTACCCGTGCTCGAGACACCTCCACCGCCCGGCGATCCAGCCACGATTCCCTGGCCCGACGGAGACCTGCTCCCCGAAGCGGCTCTTCCCGGGGAGGTGGACGGGAGCGCACTGGAAGCCGCCGCGGAATGGGCCTTCGACCGGAAGACACATGGCACCGTCGAACAGGTGACGCTGAGCCTGATCGTCGTGCACAAGGACCGGATCATCCTGGAACGATACGCCCCCGGTGTCGACCTCCATACCAAGACCCGCACATGGTCGACCGCCAAGAGCATCGCCGTGACCCTGATCGGCATGCTCGTCGATCAAGGCTTGCTGGCGCTCGACGAGCCGCTGGCCGTCGAGTGGCTTCCAGCCGCCCGCTCCCCGCAAACCGACCCGAGGAAAGAAATCACGCTTCGTCACGTCCTCAACATGTCGAGCGGCCTCTATCCGGTCGACAACGGACTCGAGTACGCCACCGGTTCGGGACTCTCCTATTGGGCAGGCGCCAGTTCCGCGCGAGGGGCGCGCAACAGGGGGCTTATCCGCAAACCCGGCACCAACTGGGACTACGAGAACTACGACACGCTGCTCGCCGTCTACGCCATGAAACTGGCGATCGGCGACGATCGGAAGTACCTGGAGTTTCCCAGGGCCGCCTTGTTCGACAAGATCGGCATGCGCAACACGATACCCGGCGTCGATCGTTTCGGCGACTTCGTGATGAGCAGCCAGATCTACACCAACGCTCGCGATCTGGCCCGATTCGGACTTCTCTACCTCAACGGCGGCGTCTGGAACGGGCAGCGCCTGATCTCCGAACAATGGATCGAGTTCGTTCGAACGCCCGCCCCGGCGACCAAGGAGAGAGGGAGCTTCTACGGAGGGCAGTGGTGGTTGGTGCCGGACGACCGGAGCGACGTCCCTGCCGACGCCTATTCGACGGCGGGAAACCGGGGCCAGTACACCATCCTGGTTCCCTCCCACGATTTGGTGATCGTCCGCCGCGGACTCGACTTCGGGCGCCAGGGCTTCAACCGCTGGGACCTCACGCGGGAGGTCCTCAAGGCCATCCCGAAGGACTACGCGGGCCGCGAAGAAAACTGAGCCGCGACCCGGCAACCTCGCGACTACCTTAATGGAACACAGCCATCCACCACGGGGACTGTGAAGGGTCGGAAGCATGGGCGCTCGGGATCGGAGTCAGGCCCCCGGACTCAGGGGTGCGCAAATTATCCGATCCCGAGCTTTGCCTAGAACACCAGAGGCTTTTGCGCGATGGGCGGACTCGAGAGCTGAAGACCTCCCTGGGTCCTGAGCACACTCAAGACAACCGGTCGCTCGGAAATGACCTGCAGGCTTCCGTGGAAGAACTTGGGTGCGTCGATGCCAGGATCGACCAGCGGCATGTTGGGGAAAAGATCCTCGATGAATCGGGCTGTCTGGGTGAGGCTCTCCAGCAGAAGGTCCTGGCGCTCGATTTCGGTGCCTTCGTTGTTCAGCAGCACCAGGGTGACCAGAGCATCTTCCTCGAAGGGATTGGCCAAAGCGATCGCAGTGCTCAGATCGGGGAGAGGAAGAAAACCGGGAGACTCGCGCTCGACGGGAACGATGGCTTTGCTGGTCGGCCCGGCTGCCAGAATGCTCGCCTCGACGCGACGAAAATCGCCCAGGAAGCCGATGAACTGAACAATGCCGGTCGCCCGCACGTCCGAGGCGGCGGCGACGCGAATCCAGCCGGACTGCAGTTCGTCGCGGGCGCTGGTCACGATCTGCGTCGAGCCCCCGGCCTTTACGGTTCGCACCACTCGAGAAACGGGTTGTTCACCCTCCCCGAAGATCACGAGAAGCGCCGGAGTTCCATCGCTGGAAATGAAGTCTACCGTGGCTTGGCGGTCTTCGTCGCCGGTGTTGGACAGGATCACTATGGTGGATTGTCGGGTTGCGTTGGGCAGTCTGACGCTGACAAAGTGCGCCATGAAGCTTTCGGATTCGGGCGGAACTTGAGCCATGGCGGTTCCCAAAAAAGTCAGGACGGAAAGTCCGGCCAAGATCGGGGAACCAGTGGAAACGGTTCGTTTTCTCATTCTATTCCTCCAACCACACCGCTCATTGGTGTTGGTGTTGTGATCTGATTGGATGATTTGAGGGCAGGCAAAGGCTCAATGATCGATCGCGGATTCTGTTGAAGAAACGACAAGTGGCACGATCTGTTTGGCGCCGGACAGGCCGACGCCCTCGAAACTCGGTGTTGAGTTTGGGGGCCCGACCGTCAAGTCTCGAGAAAGCAACCCAAACGCGAACCGAGCTGATTGTGGTTTGAGTGTCGAGGGCCGGAAGCTTACGATATCAAGCTGAATCCAAGGGGGAAGCGGATGCGACCAAGGTCATTGAAGTGGAGGCGGGTGGTTCTGGCTGGGCTGGTCCTCTTCACCGGCTCGGCTCTTGTCCGATCCACCCAGGGCCCGGCGGATCGCGACCAGCGCTTTCGCACGATGTCTCGTGCCGCCGAAGAGCGGGGCCTCGAGGAACCGTATCGAGGAATCACCGCCGGCGGCGAAATTGAAACCGGGCTTTTCCGAATTCGGTCCAGCGGCGTTTCCACCGAACCGGTGCGAAAGGCGGCAAACGACTTTCTCGCCACGCTGTCGGAGGAGCAGAAGTCCAAAACGCTCTATCCGGTGGACGACCCCGAATGGCGAAAATGGATGAACCAGCATTTCTACGACAGGCAGGGGACGGGTCTGATCGACATGAACGACCGTCAACGAGAGGCCGCCTTCAACCTGCTCGCCGAATCGTTGAGCGTCCGGGGCCTGCGCAAGACCCGCGACATCATGCGCCTCAACACCACCATGGCTGAAATGCGAAACAACTTCGACGAATACGGAGAAGACCGTTACTACTTCACCGTGATGGGGGAACCTTCGTCAACCGATCCCTGGGGTTGGCAGTTGGACGGACATCATTTGATCGTCAACTACTTTGTCCTCGGCGACCAGGTCGTCATGACTCCGACCTTCATGGGTTCGGAACCGGTGGTGGCCGAGTCGGGCCGTTATCAGGGTGTTTCCGTCATGCAGGAGGAGCAGAACAAGGGCCTCGACCTCATCGGGGCACTGACCGCGGCGCAGAGAGAACGGACCATCCTCGAAGTCTCAAAGACCGGCAACAACAATCTGGGCGAGGCTTTCAAAGACAACTTCGACCTCGAATACGCAGGCATCCCCGCCTCGGACCTCGACCCAAGCCAGAGAAAGCTCCTCATGGAGCTGATCGCCGAATACATCGAGAACATGGACGAGGGGCATGCCCGATTGCGCCTCGAGGAGATTCGCGGGCAGCTGGACCGCACTTGGTTTGGGTGGATCGGAGGAACGGAACCCGACAGCGTCTTCTATTACCGAATCCACAGCCCGGTCGTGCTGATCGAATTCGACCATCAACGGCCGGTGGGGATGCGCGATCGATTCCCCGACCGGCGGCCCAATCGGCAGCACATCCACACCGTGGTTCGCACTCCCAACGGCAACGACTACGGAAAAGATCTCCTGAGACAGCACTACGAGCTCCATCCCCATGGAAATTGATCACAGCTCTGGTGTCTCAACTTCCAGATCCTCGAGCTGAAAACTCGACCGGGAGGGTCGCCAGACGCTGGAGCGCGGCAACCAAGCCCGTAATCAGGTCCGGAACGGGCTTGGTCAGCTCGCTGCCGCTTTCGTCCCGGGCTTTCTCCCGTTAACCTGTTCCGGTGCGACACATCATCGACGCTCACCTCGACCTGGCCTGGAACGCGCTCTCCTTCAATCGCGATCTGACGCTGGAAATCGAGAAGATCCGACGCCGTGAAGAACAGATGCGCGACCACCGCAGCCGAGGCAACTGCACCGTCAGTCTGCCGGAGATGGAAAAAGCAGGGGTGGCCGTTTGCGTGGCGACGCTTTTGGCTCGAGGAGGGCCCAACCAAACCCAGAGGCAGGCCTACTCCCGCACCGACCTCGACTACGCCAACCAGGAAATCGCCTACGCCGCCGCCCAAGGACAGCTCGCCTACTATCGGATTCTGGAAAGCCGAGGACTCCTCTCGATGATCCGCAGCGCTGGAGAATTAGACGACCATTGGCGCGACTACGAGGGGAAAGGGAGGCTGCTTGGCATCATCCTGAGCATGGAAGGGTGCGATCCGATCCTCTCACCCTCCCAGGCCGAGTCGTGGTGGAACGACGGGCTGCGGGCGGCCGGCTTGACCCACTACGGAGAAGGGCATTACGGCTTCGGCACGGGTACCACCGGGCCTCTCAAGCAACGGGGCTTGGAGTTGTTGAAGGAATTCGAAAGGCTCGGGATCGCCCTCGACGTGACTCATCTGAGCGACGAAGGGTTGGAAGAGGCTTTGGACGTCTTCCAAGGGCCGGTGCTGGCCAGCCATCACAATTGCCGCACCTTGACGCCGCACCAGCGGCAGCTGACGGACGAGCAGATCAAGAAACTGATCGCAAGGGACGCCGTGATCGGCGTGGCACTGGACGCCTGGATGCTGGTTGCCGGCTGGCAGAAAGGCAAGAGCGATCCGGCAACGTTGGAGATGGAGCGGGTGGCCGATCACATCGACCGAGTCTGCCAACTGGCGGGCGACGCGCGTCATTCCGCCATAGGAAGCGATCTCGACGGCGGATTCGGCAAGGAACAAACGCCGGGCGAGTTGGACACGATCGCCGACCTTCAGCGCTTGGCTCCGATCCTGGGCGAACGAGGATTCAGTGATTCTGAGATCGACGCCGTTTTCCACGGCAACTGGCTGCGATTCTTTGGCAGTGTGCTGCCTTGAAGGCGAGGCGGGGGGGCCTCTCAAACTCGAGAGGGGGCTGATTCAGGACTTCCCCGGTCGGACTCTCCTCATCGACCGAGAGCCCTAAAGGGTCGTCACTCGCGATCCCCGCTTCGGGAATCGGGAGCGCGGGCGGGCGCATTGGGCACACGCTCCTCAGGATAGCGGTAAGCCCGGTAACTGATGGCGATTTCGCCTTCGGATCGAATCTCCATGGCGAACACTTGTCGGCTTTCGGCATCGATCTCGGTAATGGACATCTCGGGCCCGCGGCCCCAGCTGATCAGAACGTTGCCGTTGGCAAGCGGCTGAGTGCTTCCCTGCGACCGAGTGTAGATCTGGTAGCTGCCCCCGAGGGCGTGATCCCGAACGAAGACCGCCTCTGCTCGCGTGTTGTCCAAACGATATTCCAGGACCCTGCTGAATTGCCCGAAGACCTCCTCCCTGTCCCCCAGGCAGTAACCCCCGTTGTCGAACATCAGGATGTTTCCGTTGGGAAGCTGGTTGGCCGTGTGTTGCCCGCAGAACTCGTTGTAGGGGTCTGCGACGATCTCGAAATCGCTTCGACTTCCTCCCAACTGCCACTCCAGCTCTCCCGTTGGCCGGTCGATCTTCAGCACCTGTCCGCAGCCGCGAAAGGAGGCGATCACGTCCCCCTCCGGAGTCAGATGGAGGGAGTTCAAGTGGGCGTAGTCGACGGGAAAACGCGGGTAGCCGGAAACCGCGCAGTCGGAAATGTCGATGTGATCCCAAGAGTTCCACTGAAAGACGACTTCGCCTTGGGGCGTCACTTCCTGAATCACCGAGTCACCGACCGTCTGGTCGGCCGCAAGGCCGAAATCGGTCATGTCCCTGGTGGTCGAGTTGTAGGAAATGAACAAGGAGTTCCCCTCGGGCGTGAAGAGAAAGTCGTGACCGTCGGTCTGGGTCAGTCCCACTGTGGTTAAAACACCGATCTCTTCGAAGCTTGGGTCCAGGACGACCACAACCGAGTCGGCGATTCCGAACTCGTTGATCCTGCGCCGCAGCAGGTAGGTCATCAGGCCGTTGGGATGGAGCTTGAAGTCGAGCACGATGCCTTCCACCCGACGCTGAAAACGGGGCACGCCCTCGTTGTCCAAGATGGCGAGATAGGACACCCTCGCCCCGTCTTGTTGGAAACGGGGTACCGCGTAGATGAGCCCCTCGCTCACTCCTTGATCCTTCTGGGTGACCTGGACGTCGGGGAAGTCCTCGGGCAGGTAATGCAAGACGTACCTGCCCAGCGCGGGCACAGTGCCGCACTTCGGTCGGCCGTCCACGCGTCTCACCTCGATGACGAAGTCGACTCCACCGGAGGCGGAGGAAAAGTCGACTTCGATAGAGCCTTGCCCGGAGGTGCCGTTCACTTCGAGAAGGAGTTCCGGTTCGCTTGCCACGGCGTTGAGGATCAGCCGATCTTCCGGGCTTCTCTTGAGTGCGTAGTGTTCTCTGCCGGGGTCGAACGGAGGGTAGAAAGGGCTTTTTGTGCCGACGATCGTCAAATCGGCGAGCCGCGGGGCTCGCGACCCGGCGTCCGGGCATTCGCATCCGGGGCCGCATATATTCGGGTTCTTGACCGGCACCAGTCCCGTCAGGACTCTCCGGCCAGGGAGGAGCGGGCTCGTCCGCGGACCCCACGCCGAGGTTCCTTCCCCCCGACCCGTTGGTTCGAGATGGGTCTCCGTTGACATCAGTCCAAGATTCCAGCGGCGCAGCCCTGCGAGCTGCCCGAGGGACTGGGTTGCGAGCTTTTCGGCACTCTTCTGTGTGGGTCTCGCACTGGAAACCACGACCCGGCCGACCGAGTCTTCCGAGACGTCACGGCCACCCGGGTGTGGACTCGCTCCTCCGGTCATCAACCCGGCTGTCACCACGGCGGAGAGGGACGCCGCGAGTCCTGCCGTCAACGCCTGGGCTTTTCTCGAAATCACGGCTCATTGACTCCAACCAGCCGCGCCCGGTTCCTGGACGTACAGAAAGCCGCTGGCCTTTCTAGTACCGCAACCTCGAGGACAGAAACCGCTACGGTTGAGCTGCCTGACTGGGGGTTTTTGGGCGGTCACTTTCTTGGTGCTGGTCTTGGCTTTTTCAACTCGAGTCCTGACATCTAGTATATAAGAGGCTGCGGACGAACTGCGATTTTCGGTCGGCATGCTCCGTGATCGGTGCTGACCGCGGCGAACTGCTGGAGTAGCCTCATCAACTCGACACTTTTTCTCACCGTCTTTCTCGCTTACCTGGCGCTGATGATCCTGGTGGGCTCCTATCTGACCCGCAAGCACCGAACCGGCAAGGACTTCTTGCTGGGTGGCCGGAATCTTTCGCTGGGACTGATGCTGGGAACGATCGTGGCCACCATGGTGGGGACGGGCTCGAGCATGGGCGCCGTGGGCAACGCCTACGCCAACGGATGGGGCGGCGCGCTGTTCGGCATCGGCGGCGGCGTTGGCGTGCTGCTCTTGACCGTCTTCTTCGCCGACGTGCGCCGCTACGAGTTCATGACGATGCCCGAGGAGCTGTCCTTTTATTACGGGGCGAACCCAAGGGTGAAGAGCATCGTCTCCTTCCTGCTCTATTTCGCTTCGATCGGTTGGCTGGGGGCGCACATCCTGGGCGGGAGCTTCTATCTGAGCTGGATCACG